>NZ_JBEYXD010000034.1:0-91043 GCF_040644975.1 Streptomyces sp. NPDC046900
GAGGCCCCGCTCGTATGCGCCGAGCACCCCGCGACCACCCAATCGGGACTCCCATTCGATCGGCAAACCCCAAGATCGGTACGACAACAGCTACTAACCTCGGCGATTCGCTTGGGGCGATGAGGTGTCGTTGATCGTCTGCTGTCCACGGCCCCGGCGTAGTTGATCTTTGATGTGTTTTGGGTTGTTTGTCCGTAGAGTGAGGTGGCAAGTTGCAAGGCGAGCACGGCTTCTGATGATCTTTCGGGTTACTACGTCAGAAGATCGTCTCAGGAGCCGCGCTCGTGCCCGCATTCTCCCTGACCAGCCTTGTCCTTGGCGAGCTCACCGACCTCACGCTGTGGGAGGCCGAGCTCGCCGCCGACCCTGTGGCAGTGGAGTCTGCGCTGGTCAGCAGGCTGCGGCAGGTCCCCGACCGGCGTGCTGAGCGAGGGCGGCGCCATCCTCTGGTGGTGATCCTGGTGCGCGACGCTGGTGGTCGGCGGCGACTCCGCGACCGCGACCGCACCTATCTCGGCGCCCGCTACATGCAGCTGATGCCCCGCCTGGGCAAGAAGATAGCCCTGGCCGCCCTCGAGCACTCCATCGTCACCGCCATGCGGCACATGCTCACCCACGACACCGCTTCACACGACCTGGGCGGCAACTACTACACCAAGCACGACCCGGATCGAGCCCTTCGCCGGATCACCTGACAAGCCAACGCCCTCGGCCTCACCGTCCGCTTCGAACCTATCGAAGCGGCGTGACTTTACCCATAACCCGCGGTCAGTCATACGTTATTTTCGGACCAGACGCCTTCCGACGCGTCGCGGCTCGCTGCCTGGCGCCCTGCGGCGCCTCTTCGGCGCAGAGCTTCAGGTTCCGCCGGCAGCGCGCGAAATGGTGTGGGATATGGCTACGTGCACCACCGCGACGAGATGGTGGACGGCTACAAGATTTTCTGCCGGGAGTCTGGGCTGGCGGAGCCGCCAGCAGCCGTGCTTCTCCGCGCTTTCCAGGGCCGTCCAGCACCCGGCGGTTACCGGCCTTGTGCTGGACGGGTACAGAGAGGCGGGACATGAAGGACGAATCATTGGCTGCGAAGGCCGCCCGGCTGGGCTGCGCCACGCTCGTAGATGCCATGGGCCGGATCCACAGCCATCGGGCGCACATTCCGTCCATGACCAGCCCCGACCCCGGTCGCCCGTTGTTCGGGTCCGCGGCCACCATCTCCTACGTGCCCTACCGTGAGGACCTGACTGCGGCAGACCTTGACTTCGGATATTTCTACCGCGGGGCGGTCGGAGAGAGGCCACTCGCGGGCCAAGTACTGGTGCTCTCCAGTGGCGGCTACCCTGACGTGTCCCACGGCGGCGGCACCAAGCTGGCCCGAGCGGACCGCAGCGGGCTGGCGGGCGTCCTGGTCGACGGCCGACTACGGGACTTCGCTCAGTTGCGCAGCTACAGCTTCGCTACGTGGTGCAGCGGGGAGGCCGTCCGATGGGGCGGCGACACAGTGATGCCTCACGCCTTCGGCGTAGCCGTCGAAATCTCCGGTGTCTGTGTAGAACCAGGCGACTACGTCTACATGGACAGCGCCGGGGGTGTAGTGATTCCTTCTGCGAGCCTGCGCAGGGTCCTCAGCGTCGCACAAGAGGTTGCAGCCGAGGAGACCGAGGCTGAAAAGGGCATCAGGAACGACGAGGCGGGCCGAACTGGCGAGTAGCATGAGACAGCGGCGTTGCAGCCCCAAGGGCCTACCCCCTCGGCCTCGCGCCCCGAGCGAGGCCAGGTCGGAAGTAATTGTCCCTCACCTGACCGTCGGCGACATCGCCGACTGCGGCGGTAAGGAACAACGGTGACCAAACTGGTACGTAACGCGCCTCCGTGGGCTTCCGCGAGAATCGCACAGCTGCTCGTTTCCGGTGCGCACGGCCGCAGTTCCGCGCATTCTGCTTGATCCCCGAGACCAGACCGCGAGTCCAGGGATGTCCATCTGCCGGCCATCACGTAGTCGTGATGGCCGTCCTCGTCGTCGGGGTCGGAAGGGTCTGCCAGATAGCGCGGGTCCGCCTCGAAGCCAGCCCGGAGCGCCTCATTCCGCCTCCAGGGGGATTGACAGGGCCACGGTGCCGCGCATGTCGACCCAGACTGCCTCTTTCGTACGCACGATCCGCAGGACGACCTCGCTGCAGCGCTGACACCGGGCCACGAGCCCCGGCGCGTCTGCGTAGACGTGGAGGAGTGCTACAGGTCCTGTGGATCCGCAATGGGCGCATTGGCTTGTCGCGACGGTCACGTCGGCCACGAAGACTTCGGACAAAGGGCCCGCCAGCACGTTGCCGTCCACGTAGCCGGCATCCGCTACGCCCTGCTCTGCAGAAATCATGTCAACCTCCACTGCCGCCGAAGCGTTCGGTGCGGATGCGTCCCGGGTCGTGCCCGAGCAGCACGAGGTAAGCCGCGACCTTCTCGACGAACGCTGTGGGCCCGCAGACGTAGCAGGTCGGTTCGAAATCCGGCGGCCAGCTGTGCTGGACCAGGTCCTCCGGGGTGATACGTCCAGGCGGCCTGGGCGCTCCCGGAGGAGCCTCACGGGTGTGGATAAGGGCCGTGTCCAGACCCGGTGAGCCGCCGCGCAGTTCGGGCACGTACAGCTGCTCGGCGGGTGTTCGCAGGGAGTACACGAGCCGGAAGGGCGTGCGGCTGCCGGTCGCAGCGCGGGAGCGGATCATACACATGAGCGGGACGAGCCCTGAGCCACCGGCAACCAGCAAAACCGGCTCGGTCTGCTCCGGGCTCCACACGAACCACCCTCCGACGGGCCCCCGCAGCTCCAACTGGTCACCGGGCATCAGCTCATCTGCCAGGTAAGGCGACACCTCTCCTCCGGGTGTGCGCTGAATCGTGAGGTCCACGCGGGCGCCGTCCGCCACCGAGGCGATCGAGTAGCTCCGCTGAGTGCTGTAGCCGTCCTCTGCGGTCAACCGCACGTCCACGTGCTGCCCTGCCAGGTGTCCGGGCCAGTCCAAGACCTCCAGGGACAGCGTGCGGGCCGAAGCGGACTCCTCACGTCGGCTGGTCACGTCGGCCACCCTCCAGCGGAGGCGGTCGCCTAGTCTCCCCTGTACCGCTGTTCTCGCCATGGGTCTCCATAGTTGTGATAGCCGGCGCTCTCCCAGAACCCCGGCTCGTCCGTTTCGCGAAGCTCGATCCTGCGGACCCATTTCGCGGACTTCCACAGGTAGAGGTGCGGCACGAGCAGCCTGGCCGGTCCGCCGTGCTCGGGTGCAAGAGGGTGACCGTCGTAGGCGAACACGATCCACGCCCGACCGTCGAGCAGATCCGTCAGGGGCACGTTGGTGGTGTAGCCGCCGTACGAGGACACGAGGACGTGTTCGGCCTCCGTCCGTACATCTGCCAGCAGGACGTCGAGGGACACGCCTTGCCACTGGGTATTGAACTTAGACCACTTGGTCACGCAGTGCAGGTCGACCGTCGGGGACTCCACCGGAAGCGCATTCAGGGCGGGCCAGTCCCAGGTGTGCTGAGTGCCGGACTCCGAGACCACGGTCAGTTCCCAATCGTCGATCGGTACACGGGGCGTGGGCCCAGCCGCCAGCACGGGAAAGCCCGTCGTCTCGTACTGCCCGGGTGGCAGCTTCCCTTGCGAAGGAGAGCGCCGCCCGTGGAATCCTCGCGAAATGATCGGCATGTTCGCCATCCTCGGTGTTCAGCGTGGATACTCTGTGACTGCTTCTTCGTAGAGAGCGTTGAAACTGCCTGCCTCGCTACCTCTGCCGCCGTCAGTTGCCCCATCAGGCCGTCCATGACTCCCCACACTGCCGAGCGATGACAGTGCGCCCCATACCCTTCGGGGCGAAATACCCGTCCTATCACCCAGTCGGCCGTGCGCCTGCCCCGCTCGAACGGCACCGTTCGGGGGCAGCAGCCCGAACGTGTCGGCTCCGAACGGCTCTGGGCCGCGACTCACTTGTCGTCCCTGGTGTCTGCAACTACGTGTACGGCCGCCTCTTGCGCAGAAGCCGCACCGCCGTCAGGACGACATCTCGAGCCCAGTAGTCGTCGCCGTCGTAGCTGGCGCCAACGACATTGGTGTCCCAGCCCAAGGGGCGTCCCGCACACTCGTCGCCGACTTGGTCGTCAATGCGCTCTCCGTCGGTGTCGGCCGTGTCTCCCGTCGCCCTCCGGGGCAAACCCTTCCGGCAGCTCACCCCTCAGGCGGTGAGTGAGGTCTTCGTGCGAAGAGCCCTCGCGGGCGCAGCTGCATGACCTACTCTGCGTCGGTCACGCGTCCGCTGACCGGCTGCACGGTCACCTGCCTGACACCTTTCCCACACACCCAGTTTCAGGCCGACTTTCGGTGAGAATACCTCCCAAAACTCCACGATGCATTGTGTACTCCTGTTACCGAGATGCCTACCTCCGCATGCATTGGTTGCTTAAGGACCGCACCTGACGGGACCGCCTACCCAGTACATGCGGACCGCAAAGCCGTAGGTGCGGCGGATCGTGTCGTCGATATCCACGTAGGCCACCTGGTCGGCGCCGGGCAGCAGCGGGGTGTGCGCGGCCAGGTGGGGCAGGAACCGGCGGGCCACCGCGTGCAGTTGCTTCACGTGTCCGTGACTGAAGGAGCGCAGGAACGAGCCCAGCGTGGACGGCGCCCGCACCCCGCTGAACAGCCGCGGCAGCCCACCGTGCCACAGCCGGTCCATGTCATCGATGCTGTCCGACCCGGCGACCATGCCACCGACCAGCGACATCAGCTTCGCCGCGGGGAAGGCCCCGGTGCCGTCCTTCGAGGCCGGCAGCCGGACGTGCTCGTCGACGAGTGCGGGCAGTGCGCACCGCTCGGCCAGCCGTACCACCGGGGCCAGCCCGCCGTAGCCGACCAGATTCGGATCATCAAACCGTGCGGAGACCCTCGCCGCGGCATGGGAAGATTGCATCTCGGAAGTGCCTTGCCGATCGTGCGTGCTGGAAGCCTGAAGAATTCCCATCATCGCAGGTCACAAGGCACTTCCTCGTTTCTGGAGAAGCTATCCACAGGCATCAAGCCGGTGGATCCGGGCTGAGCAGTCGTGAGGGACTGATCCGGCATGCGGGGCGGTGCTGCCGCGTCGGCTGGCTGACCGGACGAGGTTAAATTTGAATGAATGGTATGAATTCACGAGTGATTAACCCGACGAGTATTGATCTTGAGGAGTTTCTTACTTCATTGTTCGGGCCCAAAGGGGACGCTGTCAGGCGCGCCTCGCTTTCCTCAGTGGTGGGGCGGGCTCACCCGGCCAGCAATCCGGCCCACCACCCTGGCACGGCCAAACTTCCGGACCACCGCCGTGCCACTCGATGAGGTCCGATTCGGCCACGTCCAGCTCATCCCAACCCACCAGCCCGATGCATTGCAGGAAAACGGTCAGGTCGTGCAACGAATTGGCCGTGCCCAGGGTCTCGTCACCGACGCGTACACTGCGGCCGCCAGATCCGCCGGGTGCCTCGACGATTAGGGGACGCTCGACCATGACTTCAGCGTCTCCCAGGCAGATCCGGACCGCATTCCGAGGCGTGCTCTTTAGGTAGACGGAACTCCTACCTGGCTGATGTTGCCGACGCCCCTTGGCCAGGCTTTCAGGCGATGCCGACGCTGCCAGGGAAAGCCCCACACATGCATACCGGAGAGATTCGGCGGGAGGTGCCCGTGTTCTATTGCGTGCTTAAGTACGTTCTCCTGGGGCCCTTGCTGTGTTACGCGCTGCGGCGGTTCGGTGTCGGCGTGCACGCACTGCCGTGCCGATGCCGTGCCCGGCTTCATGGAGTAGGCCGCCGGGTGCCGAGTGCGGCAGTCGGAGGGTGATCACGTCGAACTTCCCGTCAAATTAACGCAAAAACGTCTTGGCTTAGAAAATATGCGGTGCATTGTGGTTATTAGGTCACAACACCGAAAGAGTTTACAAAGTCGATGAGGCGCCTGATCGACGGAGTGACTTGGTCAGGATGTGGGTTAGGCCCCCGGCAAGCCGGCGCGATACCGAGGCGACAGTGACGACTGAAGTTTCAGGACACGCGCAGCACTACCGGGGACTGTTTTTTCCTCGCAGCCTTCGCGCGGACCGGGCGTCCGATGCGAAGGCTGCGGCACGCCAACTCTCCCAGCGGGACCGAACGGCACCAGGAGCCTCCTCGCGCAGGCGAGACCCGCTCATTGACCACGTCGGGGCACGTCGTCGGGGTCCTGTCCGGGAGGACCGGCACGCGAGGCGGCGCGAAGGCAGGAGCACGGCCAGCTCGCTTGATCGCTCACGCACCAATCACGCGTGAATTGCGATCTGCGGGCAGCCCCGCCGCAGTCACACGTGCAGTGCCCCCGGTGTCGAAGACGGGACGGCCGGCCGTGTAACCACGGATGTGGCACGGCGCATGGGCGGGGTGTGCGGCTGGTGCATCCCGCGCACACCACGATGGAGTGCGCAGACTGCGGAGCGAGAACCAAGCATGCGCTGCCTCTCTCGGAACGAACGTATACCTGCACGCGATGCGGAGCCGTGCGCCCTCGGGACAAGAATTCCGCGTTCGTGATGCTGGTCCGGGCGGGTTGGTGCCCGGCAGGTGCTGAGGGCGTAAGACCTTCCGGGGCCGCTGGCCCGGAAGGCTGCCTGAGCCTGGAATCCCCACGCACGCCCGAAGGCGCCCCGAAAGGGGCGTCCGGCCGCAAGGCCGGACGCGAATCCCCCGCCTTCAGGCGGGGGAGCCTTCAAGAGTCATGTCCTCCTGGCCGTTCATGGCCCACCCTGCCGAGTCCAAGAGGTTGCGCTTGTACACAGCCACTGGCGCCAGGCAACCACGAGGGCGGCTGTCCGACATCCTGTGCCCAGGGGCGAGCGCCCTGTCCCCGGATGGCTGCAACGGGCCGGAACGGGGTAGAACGTCAAGGGTGATAAAACGCAATCTTCCGGACGATGTGCAGTGTGTTTTTGGGATGTGGACTGTGTGCTGGCAAAGGCCGCAGTCCTTCGCGTCACCGCATGGAAGGAAGCCCCCGACGACTTCTGCAGCAAGCGGCGGGACCCACCTTCCGTCGCTTCGACGTGCTTCTATGGGCAGCGCGTCGACGGGTGCCCGCACTGGCGGGTGCGCCCGTGCACGGCCTCAGGCGGGAACGTGTTGCCGGGGAGCACGGGCGGACGTACTGGGGCTGATTTCTCCTCCAGTGCCAGTGCCAGTGCCAGTGCCAGTGCCGCGGGATTCTGATCTCCACGGGCAATGGAGGCGGCTTCCGCGCGGATCGACACTGCGATCGCCGCCGGGCGCGGTCGAAGCGGCGCCGGGGCCGTGGTGCGCTTCGGTCGCAGTAGGCCAAGCGGGCGCCTGCGCTGGCCCGGTGCCGACATCGTGGTGAAGGGCTTCTCCGAGTCGTTGAAAGGCCGCACATGATCAGCCACCCCGCTTACGCCATCGAGCCGTGGTGTCTGCGCGAGAGCGAGCTCCGCCTGGAGGGGCTCGCCCAGAGCGAATCCGTCTTCACGCTGTCCAACGGTCATGTCGGCTGGCGCGGCAACCTTGATGAGGGCGAGCCGCACGGCTTGCCTGGCACGTACCTCAACGGTGTGCACGAGCTCCACCCGCTGCCCTACGCGGAAGCCGGCTACGGATACCCGGAGTCCGGGCAGGTGGTGATCAATGTTACCAACGGTAAGCTGATCCGCCTGCTGGTCGATGACGAACCGTTCGACTTGCGCTACGGACGGTTGCGGTCGCACGAGCGCACTCTCGATCTGCGCAGTGGACTGCTTCACCGCGTCTGCGAGTGGACCTCACCGGTCGGCAAGACGGTCCGGGTGCGCTCCACCAGACTGGTCTCCTTCACCCAACGGGCCATTGCCGCGGTCGCCTACGAAGTGGAACCGGTGGACGCCCAAACAAACCTCGTCATCCAGTCGGAACTCGTCGCCAACGAGCAACTGCCCACGCGGACCGGCGATCCCCGTGCCTCCGCCGCCATCGAGTCCTGCCTTCAGCCCGAAGAACACACTGCCTGCGACACGCGGCTACGCCTGGTGCACCGCACAGCCCGCACCAATTTGCGTGTCGCTGCCGCTGCCGACCACGTGCTGCACGGTCCGGACTCGACCCGAGCCTGGAGCGAGAGCAGCGACGACGTGGGACGCCTGACCGTCACCACGCTCCTCAGCCCGGGACAGACCTTTCGCCTCGAGAAATTCGTCGCGTACGGCTGGTCCGGGTTCCGCTCATTGCCAGCGGTCCGGGATCAAGTGGAGGCCGCTCTCGCCCGTGTGCGCAGCATCGGCTGGCAAGGGCTGGTGGACCAGCAGCGAGACTTTCTCGACGACTTCTGGCGGCATGTCGACGTCGAGGTCGACGGTGATGCCGAGATCCAGCAGGCAGTACGGTTTGCGCTCTTCCACGTGCTGCAGTCCGCCCGCCGGGCCGAGCAGCGGGCGATCCCGGCCAAAGGCCTTACCGGTTCCGGATATGACGGCCACTCCTTCTGGGACACGGAGACCTACGTCCTGCCGGTCCTCACCTACACCTCGCCGAACTGCGTCGCTGAGGCCTTGTGCTGGCGGCAGCACACCCTGCCCGCGGCACGCGACCGCGCTCGCCAGTTCGGACTGCGCGGGGCGGCCTTCCCCTGGCGGACGATCGATGGAGCAGAGTGTTCCGGATACTGGCCGGCAGGCACTGCCGCCTTCCACATCAACGCCGACATCGCGGCCGCCGTCGTGCGCTACGTCTGGGCCACGGGCGATGCGGACTTCGAACGCGAGACCGGTTTGGAACTGCTGGTGGAGACCGCCCGGCTGTGGCGCTCCCTCGGCCACCACGACCCTGGTGGCCACTTCCACATCGATGGTGTCACCGGTCCCGACGAATACAGCGCGGTAGCCAACGACAACGCCTATACCAACCTCATGGCCCGGGCGAACCTGCAGGCCGCCGCCGAGGCCGCTGAACGCCACCCCGCGCAATCTGCTGCGCTCGGCGTCGACGAGGAGGAGACCGCCAGTTGGCGTGACGCGGCCAAGGCGATGGCTGTGCCCTACAACCGCGCGCTTCGCGTCCACGAGCAGGCGGAGGGGTACACCGGCCTCGACGTGTGGGACTTCGCGGGCACATGCCCCGAGCAGTACCCCCTGTTGCTGCACTTTCCCTACTTCGACCTGTACCGAAAACAAGTGGTCAAACAAGCAGACCTGGTCCTGGCGATGTACCTGTGCGGTGATGCCTTCGAAGAAGAACAGAAGGCACGGAACTTCGCCTACTACGAACCGCTGACCGTCCGGGACTCCTCACTGTCGGCCTGTATCCAATGCGTCATGGCCGCCGAAGTCGGCCACTTGAGTCTGGCTTATGACTACCTGGGGGAGGCCGCCCTGGTGGACCTCGCGGACCTTGCGAAAAATACCTGCGACGGCCTGCACATTGCTTCCCTCGCAGGCGTTTGGATCGGACTGGTTGCCGGCTTCGGCGGGATGCGCGACCACGGAGAGGTCCTGCACTTCGCTCCCAGCCTGCCTGAAAGGCTCAACCGACTTTCGTTCTCGCTTGACTTCAGGCAACGCTGCTTGCGGATCGATCTCACCGGCTCGCAGGTGACTTATACGTTGCTGGAGGGCGAACCCCTTCAGATCAGCCACCGCGGGGAGGTCATAGTCCTGTCCAAAGAAGCGGTGCAGACCCGATCTGTCGAGCCGCCCACAGCCCGATCCGAACCCGCCCAACCACCCGGACGACGGCCGGGACCACGTCGCTGACGCCATCCACACCCGCCGCTCCCGAGACGGCCGCCCGGCCGCTTCCCTGAACCCGGATCCACAGGCATCAAGCCGGTGGATCCGGGCTCAGGCTTCAGGCCGGGAGCTGGACCGTTTCCGGGTTCTGAGGCGTTTTCTGCTGCGGGCCAGGACCAATTCTTCCTCGTCCATTCCGCCCCAGATTCCGTACTGCTGTGCTGTGGCGAGAGCCCAACTGGCGCACTGTTGGCGGACAGGACACGGCTTGCACACGGCCTTCGCTTCGTCGGCCTGACGCCGGCCGGGGCACTTCGGGCTTACGGGGAAGAACAGTTCGGTGACGAGATCCCGGCAGGCCGCGCTTTCGAGCCATGTCGGAATGCCGCTGCCGTCTCCCTGGACGCGGTTTACCCCGCCCTCCCGGGAGGAGGGAACAGCGTGCGGGAGGTGCGGCAGCCCCCGGGAATCGGGGTGTTCCGGAGGGGCGTTTCTCATTGCCACGTGTGCAGCCTGTGTGTGCCGGTTTCGAGCTGGGCCGCGGTCGCTGTGAGAAGGCTGTCCCAGGACTCCTGGAACTTTGCCACGCCCTCGTCCTCCAACTGCTGGACGACTTCGGTGTAGGGGATCCCCAGGCGCTCGATCGCTTCGAGGTCGGCCCGGGCCTCGTCGTATGTGCTGCGGACGTCGCCGCCTGCGGCCAGCCCCTGTGCCTCGACGGCGAGCAGCGTTGCCTCGGGCATGGTGTTCACTGTGTCGGGGGCGATCAGCCCGGCGACGTACTTGGTGGCCTCGTACGCGCTGTCCTTGACGCCTGTGGAGGCCCACAGCGGGCGCTGTTTGTTCGCCCGCGAACGGTGCAGGCGGTTCCAGCGCTCACCGGAGAAGACCTCCTCGAAGGCTTCGTAGGCCAGGCGGGCGTTGGCGACGGCGGCCCTGCCCCGGAGGGCTCTGGCTTCCGGCGTGTCGAGGGCGTCGAGGCGCCTGTCGACCTCCGTGTCCATGCGGGAGACGAAGAACGATGCGACCGAGGAAATCTGCGACAAGTCGCGCCCAGTGGCACGGGCCTTCTCGAGGCCCGTCAAATAGGCGTCAGCAACCTGCCGGTAGCGCGCCAGCGAGAAAATCAGGGTCACGTTGACACTGATGCCCTGGGCGATGGTCTCGGCGATGGCGGGCAGGCCCGCCTTGGTTGCAGGGATCTTGATGTATGTGTTCGGGCGGTCTACGAGCCAGGCCAAGTGACGTGCCTCGGCGATCGTCGCCGTGGTGTCGTGAGCCATGTGGGGGTCGACCTCGATGGAGACGCGACCGTCCTGGCCGGCGGAGGACGCGAGGAAAATGGGGCGAAGGATGTCGGCGGCATCGCGTACATCCGACGCGGTGATGGTGCGGACCGCCTCCTCGGCTGACACTCCGCGAACCGCGAGCTCGGACATCCGGGCCCCGTATTCCGCTCCGTGCGATATTGCGTCCCCGAAGATCGTCGGGTTCGTCGTGACGCCCACCACGTGCCGGCTGCTGATCAGCTCCGCCAGGCTGCCCGAGATGATCCGCTCGCGCGACAGAGTGTCCAGCCACACGGACACACCAGCGTCCGAGAGATCCTTCAACGCGCTCGTCATGTTTCCCGCACCTTCCAGGGGTGGTGAGGCGAGCCGTGCAGACCGCCCGAGCGTGCCCACGTCTGCGCAGTGGCGGCCCTGGCGGTGTGCCCTACGCCCACCAGACCATCCCTACGCCGACCCGGGCGGGACCGCCAGTCGGGACGCTCCGCCTGTGTCCACGGCGGTCCCGCCTGCAGCTGGGAGTACGGCGACGCTCAGAGGGCGCGCTTTCGTCCGCCCTGAACCTGTCTGCTGGCCCGCTTGGGCGGGGTGTCGGAGGGACATGTCCTGGGCACGGGCGCTGTTCCGTTGCATCTCATGGCCGACGAGTCGCACTGGCGCAGGCGACGGGGCGTGACGGTGCGACTGCGCAGCGCGGGTGCGGTGCCAGGAGCATCCGGTGTGTCTGTACGTGAGATCAGCCGTGGCTGTCTACGGTTACGAAGGGGCTGAAGGCAACGAAGTCGGAGAAGTCTCGCCCGACGCGCTTCACGGCGCTGGCGAGAGGGGCGGGGTAGCTCCAACCCACATCGTCCACGACCTTCCCGTCGATGACAGCGTTGAAGTACTGGCTGCGTCCCTTCCAGGGACACACGTAGGGGGTCTCACTTTCGCTGAGGAGTTCGTGCGCCACTGTGCCCGGAGGAAAGTACACGTTCCCCTCGATCATGACGATCTCATCGTCGGACGCCTCGGCCAGCACTCGGCCCTGGATGGTCGCTCTCATAACGCTCTCTCTCCTCGTCGGGCACCGCCGCGGCGTCGATGGCAGCGGGGTGCCTCGTTCTGTGCGGGACAGCCGGCCGCGCCGGCACTGCCCCGAGACGGGTCAGCGACCGACTCAAGCCCGGGTCTTTAGCGCTGTGGACGGTCGAGTTCTTACGCGGCCGGGCCTTTTCTCTGGGGGACCACCGCCTGTCTGACTGCTGGGAGGCGCCGCCCAGCTCCGGCACGGGACTGCCGACGGCTGTCATCTCGCCGGCACATCGACGGAACGGGGTACTGGGGCACCCAGCGCGGAACGCGGAATGGACCGGCACCTCATCGGCGGAACGGACGATGGTGCCTCTTGTTGGGTTCCCCACGACGGGACACGGCTCTCCTGAATCGTATGCCCGGCTGTCGGCAACCGCTGAATTTGGGTTCTGGATCACTTCTGGTGCTGAGTTGGCGAGAGGCCACTGTCCGTACTGGCAGCAGCCCGTCACCCGGCCAGGCGGAGGCGCTTGCGCAGGAGGTCGAGACGGGCCTGATCGACCGAGAGCGCCCTGGGGGGCGGGACCAGGGGCTATTGACACGTCCCTACGGTGAGAGAGGCCTCTCCCGCGGATGGCACGCCATCGCCGTCAGGGCGGCAAGAACGGTCATCCCTTCCGCTCGGTGCTGCCGGCCACGACCGGAAGGCGGGGCCGCTGGAAGCTGGCGGGCCACCGCTCGGGTTTGCCACATCAAGCGGAACCTGGGGCTATTGGAAACGGCCGTCGAAGCAGGTACCGCTCCTCAGGTCGGAGAACCGCAGGCCGACGACTGCTCCCCCTTCCACCACCCAGCGCAGATCGTAGGACGCTTGGTAGGAGGGCGGCCAGAAGGAGCAGAAGCGCCCATTCTCGTCGACGGACCAGGTGCCCTCCGTCTGGCGTCTTGTCTCGAAGTATGACGTGCTCCCATCGGGTTGGAAGATCTGGGTCGTGCCATCGCCGTAGGCCAGGCGGCCTGCGGTGACAGCGGTGGGGATCTGCTCAGGCGGCACGATGGCGCCGTCTTCTGGGTGCAGGCTGTCGATGTTCCTGGTCACTGTGCGGTCCTTCTTTCGGGCCCGAAGGTTCCGTTGCTCGTGAGGTCCGGCGGGCGTCTTATGGCTCAGCGCTGCGGAAGATGACCCCATTGGAGGGGGTCTGCTCTATTGTCTTGGCTGCCTCCGCTCCGTGGAGGTGACTCGACCCCTTGGGTTCCGCAGCACATGAGCGTTTTCCGTACTGCTGTACACGGGTATCGGCTGGGGCCCTGCTGGGCCCCGAGCCGCATGACGGTGCGCCGAGCCACCATGCCGTTCGGGCTCCGGGGCCTTGCCCTGGTCGCCGGTCATCGGCTCTCGGCGGTGTCCTCTTCCGTCGTCTCGAAGACGCTCAGGTACTGGCCGTACCCCTCCTGCTCCAGATCCTCCAGGGGGACGAAGCGCAGCGAGGCGGAGTTGATGCAGTACCGCAGTCCTCCGCGCTCGCTGGGCCCGTCCGGGAACAGGTGCCCGAGGTGGCTGTCCCCTTCAGCCGACCGTACTTCGACACGGACCATGCCGTGGCTGGTATCGGGCCTCTCGACGACGTGGCCGGACTCCAGAGGCCTCGTGAAGCTGGGCCAGCCGGTCCTGCTGTCGTACTTGTCGACCGAGGCGAAGAGGGGCTCCCCGGACACGATGTCCACATAGATACCGGGTGCCTTGTTGTCCCAGTAGGCGTTGGAGAACGAGGGCTCCGTCTCGTCCCGCTGGGTCACACGGTACTGCCGGTCGGTGAGCTGTGAGATGCGCTGTTGGCTCTTGCGGTACTCCGGCATGCCTACCTCCCAGACGGTGCTGGAGTGTCTCTTCTACCCTATTCGCGTCATGCATCGCCCGGACTCTTACCGCGTGGCAGAGGGGTGCTGGGGCCGAGGGCGAGGGCCTGCCCAGGGCGCGGTGCACGGGCGGACCGTTGAAGTGGTGGTCAGAGGCGGCCGCCCGACGCGAGCCCGGCTGCCTCCCCCCACAGCCGGGACGGGAGAACGAGGAAGGGCCGCTCAAGCTGCCCCCATCGCTCGTGCCCGGCCCGTAGCGGCGACGCTGTTGCAGGTCGCCCTCGACAGGCCGGGCACGGATGTGGACGCGTGCTTCCAGGCGGCAGGGATCGTGCTGGCGCCGTCGCGTCCAGCGACGGCCGACTGGTCGTCGCGCGCACCGCGTCCTGACCACCTGGCGGTCTGGGCTTTCGCGAGTGACGTCGCCGTCGTCGGCACCGCGTGGGCCCTTGGGCAGTGCCAACGGGACACATGGGGTCCAGGAGAGGGCGTCTAGCTCGGGACGGTGCTGATCGTCAGGGAGATGGTCACCAACGCTATCCGCCACGCCTCGACGCCCGCTACCTTCAGAGCGCGTCGAGTTCGCGCTGACCCGTGACGACGGGCTCGTGCGGTCGGTTTCTGTGCCGAAGGCCGAGCGCCGATGGGCGGCCTCGGCGGCCGGCCGCCTCGACGACGCCTTGTGTAACTTCCTCGCAGAACGCGGGACGAAGCAGGTCACTCTGGCAGGGGTGACGGCTCTGACCAACGCAGTGGTGGTCCTCCGCTTCACCGGGTTCCTCCGAGGATGCCCCGGCCTTCAGGCGGGGGAGGAATCGGTCTCCTGCGGAGCAGGGCAGGAAATAGGGGTTTCGCCTCCCGGGCGAAGGACCGTCCACCTGCGACGAGGTGAGCGAGCCCGTGGCGATCAAGAGGTCTCAAGTGTCAGTCCTCCCATATAGGTTCGGATGCATGACGACAGACGCGACCACGGAGGGGGCCGGGCATGCCCGGTACTCCTTTCGTGTGCGCCTGTCGGCTACCGCGCGGCGCGCGCTTGAAGCGGAGTGGGACCGCTGCCGGTGGCTCTGGAACGAGTGCGTGGCCAAGTCCAAGCAGGTCCACCGGCAGAGCAAGGAGTCCGGTGAGAAGCTGACGTGTGGTCCGGCGCAGTTGGACAGGATGCTGACTGAGGCGCGTCGGGTGATGCCGTGGCTGGCTGAGGGTGCGTCGGTGCCGCAGCAGCAGGTGATTCGGGACTTCGCCAGGTCGCGGGCGAAGGCGTTGAAGGACGTCAAGGACCGGCTTCCGGTGCACCGTCGGGCGGGGATGCCCCGCTTCAAGCGGAAGCGGGACAGCCGCCCGAGCCTGAACTACACGCGGCGGGGTTTCCGTCTGAAGGACGGTCGTCTGCACCTTGCGGGCCAGATCGTGGTGAGCGTGGTGTGGTCGCGGGCTCTTCCGGCTGACCCGTCGAGTGTGCGCGTGTACCAGGACACGCTCGGGCACTGGTACGCCTCCTTCGTCGCCCCCGCGCGGAGCGAACCGCTTGCCCTCACGGGGCGGGTGCTCGGGGTGGACTGGGGTGTGAGGAGACGGCCGCCACCACGGATGACGCCTACGATCTCCCGCATGCCGAGCACGGCAAGCGGTCCGCTCAGCGGCTCGCGAAGTACCAGCGGATGATGGCCCGGCGTCGGCGTCCGAAGGGCCGGCCCGCATCCGCCGGCTACCGGAAGGCGCAGGCCCAGGCAGCGAAGCTGCACAAGAAGATCGCGCGGCAGCGGGAGGACACCGGCCGCAAGTGGGCCAAAGCGGTGATGCGTGATCATGATGGGGTGGCGGTGGAGGACTTCCGCCCGAAGTTCCTCGCGAAAACCACGATGGCCCGCAAGGCGGCCGATGCCGCCATCGCCGCCACCAGACGCGCTCTGGTCGAGATGGGGCGCATGCACGCACGGGACGTCCGCCTCGTGCACCCGGCGCACACCACGATGGACTGCGCAACGTGCGGGGCGAGAACCAAGCACGCACTCCCTCTCTCGATGAGAACCTATGCCTGCACCGTGTGCGGAGCCGTGTCCCCAGGGACAAGAACTCCGCCCGTGTGATGCTGGTCCGGGCAGGTTGGAACCCGGACGGTGCCGAGGGCGTAAGACCTCCTGGTCCGCCGGACCAAGAGGCGGCCTGAGCCGTGAATCCCCACGCAGCCCTGGAGGGTGGAGAATCCCCTCCCTTCAGGGAGGGGAGCCTTCAACGGAATCCCCCAGCCGTCGCACGATCCGCCCGCCCGGAGTCCGTTTCGGAGCGTTTCCCGATACCCCCTGGGGGTGCAGTATGTCCGCGTACCGGACCGCCATGGCGAAGGGCACCCCATGTGGCATGCGATCGGGCACGCACTGTTCATCACCGGGTCGATGACCTGGGAGATCACCTGGGCGCTGATCCTCGGTTTCACCCTGTCCGCGGTGGTGCAGGCGGTGGTGCGCCGGTCGACGGTCGTACGGCTGCTGGGCGACGACCGGCCGCGCACGCTCGCGCTGGCCTCCGGACTCGGCGCCGCCTCGTCCTCGTGCTCCTACGCGGCTGTGGCACTGGCGCGCTCCCTGTTCCGCAAGGGGGCGAACTTCACCGCGGCGATGGCCTTCGAGATCGCCTCGACCAATCTCGTGGTCGAACTGGGCGTGATCCTGGCCCTGTTGATGGGCTGGCAGTTCACCGTCGCCGAGTTCGTCGGCGGACCGGTGATGATCGTGGTCCTCGCCGTCCTCTTCCGTGTGCTGCTGCGCGACCGGCTGCTGCGTGAGGCCCGGGAGCAGGCCGAGCGGGGGCTGGCCGGTTCGATGGAGGGGCACGCGGCGATGGACATGTCGGTGGGCGGCGAGGGCGGCTTCCTGCGCCGGCTGCTCTCGCGCGACGGCCTGACGTCCGTGTCGCACATCTTCGCCATGGAGTGGGCGGCGATCCTGCGCGATCTGGTGGCGGGGCTGCTGATCGCGGGCGCGATCGCCGCATGGGTGCCGGACGATTTCTGGCGTACGTTCTTCCTGGCCGACCACCCCACTGCGGCCCGGGTGATCGGGCCGCTCGTCGGACCGCTGGTCGCGATCGCCACGTTCGTCTGCTCTATCGGCAACGTGCCGCTGGCGGTGGTGCTGTGGAAGGGCGGCATCAGCTTCGGCGGCGTGATCGCGTTCATCTACGCGGACCTGGTCATCCTGCCGATCCTGAACATCTACCGGAAGTACTATGGAGCGCGCATGGCCGCGTTCCTCCTCGGCACCTTCTACGCAGCGATGGTGGTCGCCGGGTTCGGGGTGGAGTTCCTCTTCGGCGGTCTCGGCCTGATCCCCGACCAGGCCGACGCCAGGATCCCCGAGGAGGGGGTCACCTGGGACTACACGACCTGGCTCAACATCGCGTTCCTGCTCCTGGCCGCGGTCCTGGTGGTGCGGTTCCTGCGCACCGGCGGCCCGGCCATGCTGCGGACGATGGGCGGCGCGCCCGACCACCACGAGCACGGCGGACAGCACGATCACACCGGGGCGCCCGGGGGTCACCACCGCTGACCGGCACTGCGGCGGCCCGCCCGCGGTGTGCCATCGGCGAGGATCCGCTGGAAGATCACCGCTCGTCTTCCCCGGCGCCGGGCCGAACCTGGATGATGGTGTGATGAGACGACAGGCACGCCGCGACGAGGGCTGGACCTCGCAGCCGGACCCCCTACTGGCCCTGGCCCGGCGGGACTTGGCGTTCTACGGCAGGCAACGCGACCGCGCCAGGCGGGAGCACTACGCCACGGAGATCGGGGCCCT
Organism: Streptomyces sp. NPDC046900; assembly: GCF_040644975.1. NCBI lineage: Bacteria > Bacillati > Actinomycetota > Actinomycetes > Kitasatosporales > Streptomycetaceae > Streptomyces > Streptomyces sp. NPDC046900. Next base: position 17,710 of record NZ_JBEYXD010000034.1, read on the forward strand.
CGTCGCCACGTCGTCCACGGTCGTCGCGGCCGGCCTGCACGCACCCGCGTGGCTGACCGCCCTCATCGCGGGCAGCGCCGTCTTCTTCACCGGTATGCGCCAGCTTTTCAACCCCGCTCCCCGCTGGGTGCTGGCGTCCCAGTCCGGCCAGAGCCTGCGCCGGTCCGTCGACCGCTATCTGCTGCTCCCCGAAGCCGAGCGCGACACGGCGGCACGGACGGCGCTGCAGGCGACGATCGAGGAGGTCGGCGAGAACGAACTCCGGGAGTGGGCGGAGGTGCAGGGACGGAGCTCGGCACCGCCTGTTCCTACCACGGGTGCGTGACGGGCCGTCGGATCCTACGGCGTCGCCGGTGCGCGATGCACAGGGAGCCGTTGCGGGCCTCACTCCCCCGTCGGCCCGGGGGCCGGCACCGTGCGCAGACTGCGGCTGCGGCCGCGGAACTCGGCGATCAGCTCGTCACCGCGCAGGACGCTGACGTCGTAGATGCCGCTGCGCCCGAACCGGGTGCGTTCGCGCGCCGTGGCGACGAGCACATCGCCCTCGTGGGCCGGGGCCACGAAGTCGATGTCGGCCGCGGCGGCGACCGTCACGGGGCCGTGGCTGTTGCAGGCACAGGCGAAGGCGGTGTCCGCGAGGAGGAAGAGATAGCCGCCGTGGGCGATCCCGTGACCGTTGACCATGTCCGATGTCACGGTCATGCGCAGCACAGCGGTCCCGCGGCCGTGCTCCAGCAGCTCGATGCCGAGCCGCCGCGAGGCCTTGTCCTCGGCGAACATGGCCTCCGCCGCGGAGTCCTGCGCAGATGACATCCCACTCACCACCTCAGGTGCCGAACGAACATTCGGTCAGCATAGTCGGCCAGACCGCCCGCGACCGGGCGGATGCCGCGTTCTCCGCCGGGCGCGAGGGACCGTGCCGTGCGGGCTACGGCCGCACCAGGCAGGGCCGCTTGCTGTCGAAGGCCCATCCCTGGACGAGGTACTGCATGCTCACGGCGTCGTCGCGGTCCGGCGGCGCCTTGCGCAGGTAGAGGTCGTGGGCGGCCATGAGCTGGTCCCGGTCGAGCCGCACACCGAGGCCGGGTGTGTCGGTAACGGCGACCTCGCCGCCGGTGATCCGCGGCGGCTCGGCGGTGAGGCGCTCCAGCCCCTCCTGCCAGATCCAGTGTGTGTCCAGCGCGTTGTACTCGCCGGGGGCGGCGGCTCCGCAATGGGCCATCATGGCCAGGGAGATGTCGAAGTGGTTGTTGGAGTGGCAACCCCACGTCAGCCCCATGGCGTTGCACAACTGGGCCACTCTCACCGACCCCTGCATGGTCCAGAAGTGCGGATCGGCGAGCGGGATGGAGACGGACTGGAGCGCCAGCGCGTGGGTGAGCTGACGCCAGTCGGTCGCGATCATGTTGGTGGCCGTGGGCAGCCCCGTGGCCCGGCGGAACTCCGCGAGGATCTCCCGGCCGGAGTAGCCGCCCTCGGGCCCGCAGGGGTCTTCGGCGTAGGCGAGGGTGCCGACGAGTGGGCGGCACAGCTCGACGGCCTCCCGCAGGGACCACGCGCCGTTCGGGTCGAGGGTGATCCGGGCGTCGGGAAAGCGCTTCTTGAGCGCGCGGACCGCCTCGGCCTCCTCCCCGCCCGGCAGGACACCGCCCTTGAGTTTGAAGTCCCTGAATCCGTAGTGGTCCTGGGTGGCCTCGGCCTGCCGGACGATCGCCTCGGGGGTGAGCGCCTCCTCGCGGCGGATCCGGTACCAGTCCACGGAGGCGTCGGGTTCGCGGACGTATTCCAGGTCCGTGCGGTCGGGGTCGCCGACGTAGAAGAGGTAGCCGAGGACGCGGACGGAGTCGCGCTGCTTGCCGTCGCCCAGCAGAGCGGCGACGGGCACCTCCAGATGCTGCCCGAGGAGGTCGAGCAGCGCCGACTCGACGGCGGTGACCGCGTGCACCGTCGTGCGCCGGTCGAAGGTCTGCTCGCCGCGGCCGCCGGAATCCCGGTCGGCGAACCGGTCGCCCATCGCGCGCAGGACGCGTCGGTAATCGCCCACACGCGCGCCGACGACCAGCGGTTCGGCCTCGCGCAGGGTGCGCGTGATCCCTTCCCCGCCGGGGACCTCGCCCAGTCCGGTACGCCCTTCGGAGTCCTCGACGACAACGACGTTGCGGGTGAAGTAGGGGCCGTGGGCGCCGGAGAGGTTGAGTGCCATGGAGTCCCGGCCGGCGACCGGGTACACGGAGAACGAGGTGACGACCGGTTGGCTCATATCGTCCTCACATGCAGATGCCGTCTACCCATGTAGACAGACATTAGGTGGAGGAACCAGCGAGGTCAATGGGCGCCGGTGATCGTCGCGACGCCCGCTCAGCCGGGTGGTGTCAGGATGTCGGCGTCACCCGGATACCGACCGTCCCCTGCTCACCCCTCCGCAGCCGGCTGCCCAGGAGGGTGAGGCGGCCGAGGATGCCGTACTTGCGCGCGATCAGCTGCCGGTAGCGGGCCGTGGCGGGGGCGTCGGTCAACTCGGCGGTGGCCGGGACCTGATCGCCGGTCGGATTGCCGCGCACGTCGCAGGGCCCCACGAGGACATCGGCGCGGGCCCGGATCCGCTTGACCTTCCAGGAGTCCGCGGTGGTCCACACACCGAGCGCGTCACCGTCCCGCACCACCCAGACCGGGGTGGCGACCCCGGTGCCGTTCTTGCGGTAACTGGTGATCAGCAGATATTTGCCCGTCGCGAGCCGGTCCAGGGAGGCATCGTCCATGGGCCGCAAGTCTAGGCACCTCGCGGCCCGGCACGGCATCGTACGGGGCGCCGGTACGGGTGTACGGCCGTACCGGCGCCGGGATACGCGAAGAGCAGCGTCAGGAGAGCCGGCCGCCGTAGTCGGGCAGCTTGAAGGTGCGCTCGGCGTGGCCGCCGACCAGGTCGCTGTCGTTGTTGCCGACGTTGGCGATGATCGTGTAGCCCGTCGCCTCGATCTCCGCGCGCTTGGCGGTCTTGTACGCGCTGACCTCGTCGAACAGGTCCGGCAGGTCACGCACGTACAGCCCGTCGACCGGGTAGCCCACGGTCTTGAGGTTCCACTCGGTGAGCTCCTCGATGATGCCGGGGCGCGCGGTGACGAAGAAGACGGAGACGCCGCGGGACTTGGCGTACTTGGCCAGGTCCAGCGAAGGCTTCACCGCCGGGGTGGGCAGCTGGTACCAGGGGTGGAAGTACGTCTCCAGCGTGGTGTTGTCGATGTCGAAGACGATCGCGAGCCTCTGCCCGGCGGCGTTCGCGGTGCGCTGCTGGACGTACGGCCGCGCCTGGTCGATGACGGACTTCACGTCCGCCTGCCAGGTGGCGTAGTCGACGGCGGAGGCCTGTGCCGCCGTCACGCTCACGGTGGTCTTGACAGGAGCCGCCGAAGCCGTCTGCGCGGCGGCGACCGTGCCGCCGATACTCAGCGCCACGACCGCCGATACCGCGCCGATCCGGCGCCCCACACCCGGTCTTGTCATGCCGGTCCCTTCTCTCGCGTCCAACTCGCTTCAGATCGGCGGCAGTTCCTCGACCGCCGTCGCGCTCGACATGTTCACGTCCAAGAGTGGACGACAGACCACCGAGAAGTTACTCCCCGGTAGAAAGTTACTCGCGAGTAGATCCGGGCAGGGGCGCTCACCTGGCCAGAAGGGCCAGGAACCGCCGTGCGAAGAGATAAGCGTCACCCGGCCAGCGGGCGGAGAGGCACGAACGCATGGCTGTCGTCGGTGGCGGTGCCGCGTCGGGTGAGCACGCGGGGCCCGCGCTCGAACCGGGCCCCCGGCCCGGTGAGCGCCGAGCGCACCTCGTACTCCACGTACGCCGGGTACGTGCGGTAGTAGCGGCCAAGACGCCAGGCTGTGGTGAGGTACGCGGTGCGCTCCATGTACTTCGGCAGACAGGTCGTACGGCGGCCGGCCAGCACGCTGCGTCCGGTTCCGCCGTCAGGCGTCCGCGCAAGGACCAGGACGCCGTGGCAGATCGCACCGACCGGCCGCTCGAGCGCCCAGAACCGGGCGACCTGCCGCCGAAGTTCGCCGGAGCCGAGGTACTGCCGCATGCCGGCTCACGGCTGGACCCGTGGGTGCAACTCGCCGACTTCCTCGCCGGGATCACCCGGAAGATCGCCTCGGACGAGCTGAACGGACGAGGTGATCCCACGCCGCGCTGTTGCGGCCGTACGTGGAGGGGGACTCGATGTGGGGCGACGAGCGCAGCGGCGTGCTGCTGGGGCCGTTCTCGGCATCGCCCACAGGGTGAGTTCCACGGCTCCTCGCTGAACACCCCGGCGCGGCCGCACGTATGGAGTGGAGGCGCTCGACGACCGGAGTGCCCCGCGGTGGTGACGCCGTGCGTTCGCAGTTCGGGAGCCATGGATGAGGCATGCACGACGACGGATGGTCCGGCGGGGGGCACGCATCGCGGCGGCCGGCGGAGTGCTCCTGGGAGGACTGATGGTCACCCAGGCTCTGGCCGCCGAACCGTCCGGCGCGCAGACTCCCGACAGCACATCGGTGCAGGTCGCCTCACGGACGGGTGCCGAACTGCTGGCAGGGCTCGGCACCTCGCGCACAGCGGGCAGCTGGGTGGCCTCCGACGGCACACCCGTCGTGGCCGTGACCGACCGTGCCGCGGCCTCTCGCGTCACGGCGGCCGGGGCCCGGGCGAAGATGGTCGGCCACAGTATGGACCAGCTCAAGTCAGCCACGCAGGAGCTGAGTTCGGCGCCCAGGGTGGCCGGCACCGCCTGGGCTGTGGACTACCGGACCAACAAGGTCGTGGTGGAGGCCGACAGCAGCGTCTCCGCCTCAGACTGGTCCCGGATGACCCGACTCGCCGACGGCATCGGCGACTTCGTGCACATGGAGCGCACCCAGGGCAGATTCACCACCCGGGTGAACGGCGCGCAGCCCATCTTCTCGACCAGTGGCCGCTGTTCGGCCGGCTTCAATGTGACCAACGGCCAGAGCAAGTTCATCCTCACCGCCGGACACTGCGGGCCCGGCGGCACGCTCTGGTTCTCCGACAACACGGGCCGCACGCAGCTGGGCCGGACGGTGACATCGGAGTTCCCGGGCAACGGAGACTTCTCCCTCATCCGGTACGAGAACGGTCAGGAGACCCCCGGCGAGAACGTGGTGGCCATCGGCGGCGGTCGCGGTGTGCGCATCACGGCGTCCGGGGACCCGGTCGTCGGGCAGAAGGTCTTCCGCAGCGGCAGTACCAGCGGTCTGCGCGAGGGCGAGGTCACCGCGCTGGGCGCCACGGTCAACTATCCCGAGGGTACGGTCACCGGCCTCATCCAGACCACGGTGTGCGCCGAACCGGGAGACAGCGGCGGCCCGTTGTTCTCCGAGGGCATCGCGCTCGGGGTCACGTCGGGCGGCAGCGGGGACTGCCGGTCGGGCGGTACGACGTTCTTCCAGCCGGTGACGCAGGCGATGGCGGCGCTGGGTGTGCAGCTCACCGGGCAGTCGCCGGCGTCGGCGAGTGCGGGCGCCCAGACCTCGGGAGGTCCCGCGCCGTCCGCCTCGCCCGCGCAGGGTGCGGCCATCGTGCCCGGCTCGGCGGCTCCCGGCCCGGCGGCTCCCGGCGCGGTCCAGGGGGTCGGGGTCACCGGTGCCTCCGACGGCTTCGTGGCACGGCTCACCGACCCGCGGAACGTCGGGCCGGGCCTTCTCGTCATCGCGGGCAGCCTCGTCGCCCTGGTCGCCACCCGCTACATCCGCACGGAACAGGAGCGCAACGCCTACCGCCGCGCCTACTCCGGCACTTGGGGCTGAGGCTCCTCAGGCACGGGTGCGCAGCGCCGGCGCCCGTGCCTGAGCGGCGTCGGACGGCGTGCTAGGGCCGTTGCTGTTGAGAACGGCGGGTATCGAGGGAAACGGGGAGAGCAGCGGATCTGCCGAGCCGTCGGTCTTCCGAAGCGGGGAGCTTCACGCAGCGACCGGGCGGGCCCTCACGCCGCTTGCGTCGGGTCCGGCGACGCCGCGGCCCATTCCTTGACGAGCCGCTCGTACTCCCGCCGCTCCTCCATGCTCAGCGTCCCGCCGCTCCGGAACCACAAGGCCCGGATCTCCTCGTTCACCTCGTCGGCGGAGCGTTCCGCCGCAGGTTGGGGAGTGGTGGACATGCCGTGAAGCATACGGGGCCCGGCGTGAAGGCGCTGTGAGTAATCAGGCATCTCCTGGCATTCCGGGCCGTGAAGCTGATCACTTCTCAGGAGGGAACAGGGACGCACCCACGTGGGTTGTACGTGGCCCGGCCGTGCACGAGGACGACCGGGCCGCGGGTTCACCGGCTTTCTCCGAGGATGCCCCGGCCTTCAGGCCGGGGAGGAATCGGACTCCTGCGGAGCAGGGCAGGGACAGCCGGATCGCCGTCAGGGCGATCCGGCGTCCACCCCGCACGGCCGTGATGCCGCCCACAACGGTCAAGAACTCTCAACTGTCAGTCCTCCCAGGTAGGTTCGGATGCATGACGACAGAAGCGACCACGAAGGACACCGGGCATGCCCGGTACACCTTCCGTGTACGCCTGTCGAAGACAGCCCGGCGCGCACTCGAAGCCGAGTGGGATCGCTGCCGGTGGCTCTGGAATGAATGCGTGGCCAAGTCCAAGCAGGTCCACCGGCAGAGCAAGGAGTCCGGCGAGAAGCTGACGTGTGGTCCGGCGCAGTTGGACAGGATGCTGACTGAGGCGCGTCGGGTGATGCCGTGGCTGGCCGAGGGTGCCTCGGTGCCGCAGCAGCAGGTGATTCGGGACTTCGCCAGGTCGAAGGCGAAGGCGTTGAAGGACGTCAAGGACGGGCTTGCGCAGCACCGCCGGGCGGGGATGCCCCGCTTCAAGCGGAAGCGGGAGGCCAGGCCGAGCCTGAACTACACGAAGCGGGGTTTCCGTCTGAAGGACGGTCGTCTGCACCTTGCGGGCCAGATCGTGCTGAGCGTGGTGTGGTCGCGGGCTCTTCCGGCCGACCCGTCGAGTGTGCGCGTGTACCGGGACACGCTCGGGCACTGGTATGTGTCCTTCGTCGCCCCCGCGCAGAGCGAACCGCTTGCCCTCACGGGGCGGGTGCTCGGGGTGGACTGGGGTGTGAAGGAGACCGCGACCACCACCGACGACGCCTACGACCTTCCGCATGCCGAACACGGCAAGCGGTCCGCTCAGCGGCTCGCGAAGTACCAGCGGATGATGGCCCGGCGCCGGCGACCGAAAGGACAGCGTGCATCCACCGGCTACCGGAAGGCGCAGGCACAGGCAGCGAAGCTGCACAGGAAGATCGCGCGGCAGCGGGAGGACACCGGCCGCAAGTGGGCCAAGGCCGTCATGCGCGATCATGACGGAGTGGCGGTGGAGGACTTCAGGCCGAAGTTCCTCGCGAAGACCACCATGGCCCGCAAGGCGGCCGACGCGGCCATCGCGGCGACGAAGCGTGCCCCGGTCGAGATGGGCCGCAAGCACGCACGGGACGTCCGTCTCGTGCACCCGGCGCACACCACGATGGACTGCGCAACGTGCGGGGCGAGAACCAAGCACGCACTCCCTCTCTCGATGAGAACGTATGCCTGCACCGTGTGCGGAGCCGTGTCCCCCAGGGACAAGAACTCCGCCCGCGTGATGCTGGTCCGGGCAGGTTGGAACCCGGACGGTGTCGAGGGCGTGAGACCACCTGAGCCGCTGGCTCCGGTGGCAGCCTGAGCCGTACATCCCCGCTCAACCCTGGAGGGTGGAGAATCCCCTCCCTTCAGGGAGGGGAGCCTTCAAATCAGGTGCCCGGCTTGCGGCCGTACACGAACACGTCGTCGCCGACCTTGAGCAGCGACCAGTACTTCTTGGCGTCCGTCGTGGTCATGTTGACGCAGCCGTGGGAGCCCGGCGGGTTCCACATGCTGAGACCGACGGAGTGGAAGGCCTGGCCGCCGTCGAAGAACTGGCTGTACGGCATGGGCACGTGGTAAACGCTCGACACATGGTCGATGTCCCGCCAGTAGATCTTCTTCAGTCCGGTGCGGGTCTCGTAGCCGTTGCGGCCGGTGCGCACCGGGACCGGGCCGTAGACGAGCCGGCTGCCGTCCTGGATCCAGCTGAGCTGGAGCGTGAGGTTCACACACGCGATACGGCCCTTGTTGACGGGGCACTTCCCGTCCTTGTTGGGGTTCTTCCCGACGGCCTTCTGCTTGTTCATGAGGTCCATCACGCCCCAGGTGACGGGACCCGCGTAGCCGATGGTCGGGGTGATGCCGTGCTTGTTCTGGAAGGCCTGGATGGCTTTGCAGTCGGCGGCGGACTGCTTGCCGTCGACCGGCCGGCCGAGGAACTTCTCGACCTGCTTCTGATACGGGCCGGTACTCGTGGTGCAACTCGCGGCACCCGCGGGCGCGGCGCTGAGTGCGAGTGTGAGCGGAGTCACCAATGCGGTGATGCCCAGTGCGACGGCTCCCCGTCTGCGTATGTCCCCCATGGCGGCCCTTTCGTCATCCGTGCGCGCCCCGAGCGGGGTGCTCTCCCCTGAGTAACAGGTTTCGTGTGATAGACCGGCATCGAGCCGCCCTGGTTGTAGCACGAATCACACTGCGACGAAACGGTGACATTCCACCGGGATCCCCCTCCGCGGTGGTGAGCGGGGGCACACGGCGGCCCCGGCCGTGGTACGGGGGCCGATACGGATCCGACCGCGGAGCGGGGAACAGGGTCGCGCTGATCGCCGGCACCATGCTGCCGACCGGTGCGGCGAGCAGCGGAGTGGCAATGGTGAGCACCCCCGCCACGGCTCCCCCACCGGGCACAGCACCAGCACGGCCACGGGGACGACGTCTGGGGCGGCTACGGCTGGTACTGAAGGTACTGACGCCCTCCGGGTCCACGACCGGGTGCCGGCCCGCGGCTCAGGGCGCGGATGGGCACCCGGCGTTGAGTACCGCTGCTGCCCGGGTGTGGCGCGGACGCGCGCCACACCCGGGCGAGCACGGCTCAGGCGGCCTTGTCGGCCCGGCGCTGGTGGGTGCGCACGATGTCCGCGTACCGGTGCCCGGTGCCCTTGATCGTCCGGACCTGGGTGCGGTAGTCGACATGGACGAGGCCGAACCGCTTGTCGTAGCCGTACGCCCACTCGAAGTTGTCGAGCAGCGACCAGGCGAAATAGCCGGCCAGCGGGGCGCCCTTGCGGGCCGCCGAGGCGCAGGCCGCGAGATGCCCGATCAGGTAGTCCTGGCGTTCGGGGTCGTCCACGGTGCCGTCGGGACGTACGACGTCGGGGAAGGAGGAGCCGTTCTCGGTGACGAAGAGCCTGCGGGCGCCGTAGTCGTCGGTGAGGCGCAGCAGCAACGTCTCGATGCCCCTCGCGTCGATCTCCCAGTCCATGCCGGTGCGCGGCACTCCGGAGCGGCGCACCGAGCGGACGCGGGGAGCCGGACCGGCCGGGTCGTCGGCGACAGTGGCCGGGAAGTAGTAGTTCAGGCCCAGCCAGTCCAGCGGTGCGGCGATCGTCTCCAGGTCGCCGGAACGCTCGGGGAGTTCGACCCCGTAGACCTCGCGCATGTCCTCCGGGAAGCCGCGGCCGTGGACCGGGTCCAGCCACCAGCGGTTGACATGACCGTCCATGCGGTGGGCCGCGGCCTGGTCCTCGGGGCTGTCGCTGGCGGCGTGCACGGTGGACAGGTTGTTGACGATGCCGACCCGGGCGTCCGGGGCGGCGGCGCGGATCGCCTGGACGGCGAGGCCGTGGCCGAGGAGCAGGTGGTAGGAAGCACGGATGGCGGCGGTCAGATCGGTGAGACCGGGGGCCATCTTGCCCTCGAGGTGTCCGATCCAGGCCGAGCACAGCGGTTCGTTGAGCGTCGCCCAGTGGGTGACGCGGTCGCCCAGCCGTTCGGCGACGACCGACGCGTAGGCGGCGAAGTGCTCGGCGGTCTCCCGCTCGGGCCAGCCGCCCCGGTCCTGGAGCACCTGCGGCAGGTCCCAGTGGTACAGAGTGACCGACGGGGTGATGCCGGCCTCAAGCAGGGCGTCGACCAACTCGTCGTAGAAGGCGAGCCCCTTGGGGTTCACCGGGCCGTCGCCACCGGGGACCACCCGGGGCCAGGCGATGGACAGCCGGTAGGCGTTGGTGCCGAGTTGCTTCATCAACCCGATGTCCTCGCGCCAGCGGTGGTAGTGGTCGCAGGCGACGTCGCCGTTGTCGTCACCTGCGATCTTTCCCGGGGTGTGCGAGAAGGTGTCCCAGATCGACGGCGAGCGGCCGTCCTCGTCGACGGCCCCCTCGATCTGGTACGCCGATGTGGCCGTGCCCCACAGGAAGTCGTGCGGGAGCGCGGCGAGGTCGATGCGTTCGGACACAGAAGTCCTCTCAGGAATAGGTGTGTCGGTCACTTCACGGCTCCGGCGGTGAGCCCGGTGACGAGGTAGCGCTGCAGCAGCAGGAAGCCCGCGACCACGGGGACGCTGACGACGAGCGAGGCGGCCATGATCTGGTTCCAGTAGACGTCGTTCAGCGTCGAGTAGCCCTGCAGGCCGACGGCGAGGGTGCGGGTGGTGTCGTTGGTCATCACGGAGGCGAAGAGCACCTCGCCCCAGGCGGTCATGAAGGCGTAGACGGCGACCGCGACGATGCCGGGGATCGCGGCCGGCACGACGATCCGGAAGAGCGCGCCGAGCGGTCCGCAGCCGTCCACCAGCGCCGCCTCGTCCAGATCGCGCGGCACCGAGTCGAGATACCCGATGAGCATCCAGATCGAGAACGGCAGCGAGAAGGTGAGATACGTCAGGATCAGCCCGCCGCGCGAGCCGAACAGGGCGATGCCGGTGGCGTTGCCGATGTTGACGTACAGCAGGAACAGCGGGAGCAGGAAGAGGATGCCCGGGAACATCTGGGTGGACAGCACGGTGACCGTGAAGACGCGCTTGCCCCGGAAGTCGTAGCGGCTGACGGCGTACGCCGAGAACACCGCGATCACCACCGAGCAGACGGTCGCCGCACCCGCCACGATCAGCGAGTTCATGAAGTACTTGGCCAGCGGGACCGTCGACCAGATGTCGATGTAGGGGCGGATCGTCAGGCCGCTCGGCAGCCAGCGGAACTTCCCCGACACATCCGCGAGCGGCTTCAGGGAGCTGGAGACCATCACGTAGACCGGTATCAGGACGAAGCCGGTGAGCAGTGTGAGGAAGATCCGCCGGGACCAGAGGAAGGAGCGCGGCGGGGCCATCGGCGACCGGGGCGCACTGGGCGTACGCGTCAGGCGCGGTGTCCGGATGGTGCTAGACATCGGCCGTCTTCCTTCCTCGGGAGGTCAGCAGCAGGTACACGCCCGTCACGACGAGCAGGAAGAGCAGCAGCAGCACGGACATGGCCGAGCCGGTGCCGAAGTTCCAGGTGACGAACGAGGCTTGGTAGATGTGGACCGAGATGAGGTCCGCTGCCTCGGGCGCGGCCCTGCCGAACAGGACGAACGGGGTGTTGAAGTCGTTGAACGTCCACAGGAACAGCACCAGGATCAGCACCTGGTTGACCGCGCGCAGCGACGGCAGGGTGATGCGGCGGATCTGCTGCCACATCCCGGCGCCGTCGAGGGCGGCCGCCTCGTACAGCTCCCTGGGGATGTTCTGCAGACCGGCCATGACGATGAGGAAGGCGAAGGGCCACCCCTTCCAGACGGACACGACGAGCAGGGCGATGAAGCTGTTGTCGCCGATGAGCCAGAACGACGGCTTGTCCGTGAGGTGCAGCTGGTCGTGCAGGACGTGGTTCACCAGGCCGTTGTCGTGCTGGAACATGAACACCCAGGTGATGACGGCGGCGTAGACGGGCAGCGCGTACGGCACGAGGAAGAGCGCCCGCAGCAGCCCGCGGCCGCGGAAGGCGTCCTGCATGTAGATCGCGGCCACGGTGCCGATCAGCCAGCACAGCCCCACCGACAGGAGGGTGAAGGCGACGGTGACGAGGAACGAGTGGAGCAGCGCGTCCCCCACGGGGGCGTTGAAGTCCACCGAGACCTTGTAGTTGTCCAGGCCCGACCAGGGGGCGGTGCCCCAGTCGCGGATGTAGAACTGCGTGAGCTCCTTGAAGCTCATCACGATGCCGATCACCATCGGCACCAGATGGACCAGGAGTTCGAGGATCAGGGCGGGCAGGAGCAGCAGGTAGGGCAGTGCGATGCGGCGGATCCGCCCGGTGCGGCGCGGGCCGCGCGCCGCACCGGGGGAGCTCTTCCGTACCGTCCGCTCGCCAGGTTCGGCGGAGGCGGTCGTGGTGGTCATGGCTGTGTCCGCGCTCACTTCGCCGGCATCTGCTGCTGGGCCTTCTGGAGTGCCGCCTTCACCGACTCGGTGGTCACCGGCCGTCCGGCCGCGGCGTCGGCGAACAGTCCCTTGACGGCCGTGCCGACCGTCGTCTCGAACTGGGACTCGTCGGCGACCTGCGGCAGTGCGGCGGCGCTGGTGGCGAGGGTGTTCTTGAGCACGGCGTTCGCCGGGCTGTTGAACGCGGCGTCCGACTGGGCGTTCTTGACCGGCGGGATGGAGCTGTACGCGGTGTTGAGGATCTTCTGCTCCGCGTCGCTGGTCATGAACTTCACGAACTGCGTGGCGCCGTCGAGGTTGTGCGAGTTCTTGAAGACAGCCAGGTTGATTCCGGCCACCATCGAGTTGACGTTCGTGCCCGTCCCCGGGGCGCCGGACTGCACGGGCACCGGGGCGATGCCGTACGCGTCCTCGCTCATGCCCTGCGACTTGAGGTTGGCGGAGGCGGACTGCCACAGGAGGATCGCCGTCTTGCCCTTGGCGAAGTCGCTCACCGACTGGTTCTGCGCGTACTCGGCGTTGCCCTGCGGGATGACCTTGTCCTTGGCCATCAGATCGACGTACTGCTTGACCGCGGCGACCACTCCGTCGCTCGTGAAGTCGGCCTTGCCGTCCGCGGTGAAGAAGTCGGCGCCGTGCTGCTTGGCGAAGACGAAGACGTGGTGGATGTTCTCCGAGACGTTGGAGCCCTCGGCGCCGAGGACCTGCTTGCCCTTCTGCTGGATCTTCTTGCCGTCCGCGACCAGCTCGTTCCAGGTGGCCGGGGGCTGGGAGATGCCGGCGTCGCTGAAGATCTGCTTGTTGTAGTAGAGCGCGTACGCCATCGAGTACAGCGGTACCGCGGCCGGGTCCTTGCCCTGCGCGCCCGTGGAGCCGAGCGCCGAGTCGACGAAGCGGTCCTTTCCGCCGATCTTGTCGAAGTTCTTGGCGTCCCACGGCAGCAGCGCCCCGGTGGCCTGCAGGGAGGCGCTCCAGGTGTTGCCGATGTTCAGCACGTCGGGGCCCTGACCGGACGTGGTCGCGGTGAGGATCCGGTTCAGCAGGTCCGACCAGGGGACGACCTCCAGCTTGACCTTGATCCCGGTCTGCTTCTCGAACTTGTCGAGCTCGGGCTGGAGGACCTTCTTGTCGACTTCGATGCTGGCGCCCTGGTTGGAGGCCCAGTACGTGAGCGTCTTCGGCGAGTCGTTGGACCCGCCGTTCGTCGACGAACCGCCTCCGCAGGCCGAGGCGGCAAGGGCGAGAGACAAGGTGACGGCGCCTACGGCCGCGGCTCGGATACTGCGCATGGCTCCTGGTGTCCCTTTCCGGGAGTCGAAACCCAGAGGAAGGCTGCGGCAGCGGCACACGTGCGGCCCCCGAAGCTCCTCATGGCTTAATTTAGGACGTGAGTTAAACCTCAACGGGTAGGTACGTCAAGGGTTCTCACACCCCTCGCGGAATCCGGTTTCAACTCTTGATGCATCCGTACGACGGCTGAGGCATTCGCAGGGGGGCGAGCGCCCCGTCCCACCTCGTCCCCGCACGACCGCGCGCCCCGGTTCGCGCCGGGGCGCCCTCCCTCAGCGCTCCAGGAAGTCGAAGAGCTCCTCCCACCGACGGGTGATCACATCGGGGGCGAAGCGCTGCACGTTCTGGCGCGCCTTCTCCCCCATCGTGTCGCGGAGGTTCTCGTCGGCCATCAACCGCACCAGTTGCCGGGCGAGTTCGGAGATGTTGCCGTGCCGGGCCAGCAGACCGTCCTCGCCGTCCCTGACGATCTCGCGCACCCCGGGTGAACAGTCGAACGCGGCGCACGGCACGCCGCAGGCCATCGCCTCGAGGAGGACGAGCGGAAAGCCCTCGCCCCGGGAGGACTGCACGAACACCGAGGACCGCCCGAGCGCCCCGGTCACGTCGTCCGTCTGCCCCGCCCACTCGACCGAGTCGTCCAGACCGAGCCCGGTGCACTGCTGCCGGAGCGCGTCCTCGTACTCGCCGGCACCGTAGATCCGCAGGATCCACCCGGGCTGCCGCGGCGCGGCCTCGGCCCAGACGTCCAGCAGCAGGTCGATACCCTTCGCGTGGCTCAGCCGCCCGATGCTGGCCACCACCTTCTCCGTGCGCGGCGAGGAAGCGCCGGGCATCAGCGGCAGCGGGTTCGGCATGAACCCGACGTTGTTGAGGCCTTCCCGCACCCAGCGGTCCGCGTCCTCCTGGGTGAGGACCAGCAGCCTGTCCACGCCCTCGTAGTACTTCTTCACCCGCTCGAAGCGCGAGGAGCGGCGGGAGGCGTCGAAGGACTCATGGCTCATGCCGATGACCGGGAGCCCGGCGGTGTCCGCCAGCGCCACCCACTCCATCGCCCAGACCTGGGTCACGATGATCACGGCGCCGGGCCGTGCGGCACGGAAGATGCCGGTCAGGCGTTCGGCCGCGGCCCGCATACCCGCCTCCCGGCGGCGTACGGCGGGATCCAGCCGGCCCAGCCGGACCCGCGGCCTGCGCCGGCCCGGTGGCCGCCGGTCGTAGAGGGTCACCGTCTCGAACGGCGGATCCTCGCCGAGGTCCATCGGCACCTCGGGCGGGGAGATGCCGATGATCCGCACCCGGTGGCCGCGCTCCGCGAACAGCCGGGCCATCTGGGCCTGCCAGCGGCCCACGCCACCGAGCTCGTTGACCTCGTTGGCGACGAAGTAGATCTCACGCTGCGTCATCGGGTCTCTCCCGCAGGGCCGAAGAAACGGTCCACGATGCGAGCCGCCGCGTCCCCGCGGTCGTACTCGCCGTACTTGTCCACGAACTCCTTGAGCTGCGCCTCGTACTGGGTGCCCACGGCCGGCAGGTCGGACACCGCGGCGAACAGTTCGTCCTCGGTGCGGGCCACCGGTCCCGGGGCCTCCGTCAGCAGGTCGAAGTACGTGCCGCGCATGTCCTCGGCGTACTCCTCCCAGTCGTAGGCGTAGAAGACGAGCGGGCGGCGCAGCAGCGCATAGTCGAACATCACGGACGAGTAGTCGGTGATCAGAGCGTCGGCGAGCAGCAGGAGCGGGGTGATGTCGGGTTCACCGGTCACGTCCACGACCCGGCCCGCCACCGACGGCGGCAGGGCGACCTGGTTCAGGTAGTGGGAGCGGACCAGGAGGGTGCACTGGTCCCCGAAGCGGTCGGCGAAGCGTTCCACGTCGAAGGGGAACTCGAAGGCCCGCACGGCGCCGTCGGCACGGGCACGGAACGTGGGCGCGTACAGCACCACGCGGTGTCCCGGCTGGATGCCGAGTCTCTCGGCGAGCCGGCGCAGGTCCGGGTCGGGCGCCTGTGGGTCGCGGGCCGCCCGGACGAGGGCGTCGTTGCGGGGGTAGCCCGAGCGCAGCAGCTTCCCCTCGGGGATGCGGTAGGCCCGGGCCAGGGTGCGGACGTCGTGCTCGCTGCGGACCAGGAAGTGGTCGAAGCGGTCCAGCGCCGCCTGGTAGGCGCGCTGCTCCTGCTCCGGCATCACCCGGTAGCCGGGCTCGTCGAAGCCCATCTTCTTCAGGGCCGAACCGTGCCAGGTCTGGATGTAGGTGGTCTCCGGACGTTTGGACAGCCGCAGCGGGAACCCCTGGTTGTCGATCCAGAACTCGGCCTGGGCCAGCGCCCTCAGGTAACGCCAGGACCAGCGGCGGACGAGTTCGGCGTCGGCCGGGAAGCCCTCGGGCCGCTTGCCCGCGTAGGACCAGATGGCGGTGACCGGGGCATGGCGGCGGCACAGTTCCTCGTAGATGGCCCTCGGGCTGTCGCTGTACTGCCGGCCGATGTGGCTCTCGAAGACGACCGTGCCCCTGCGGACCGGAAGGAGGCGCAGCATGTGGTGGTACCCCTGGATCTTGCGCGGGCCGGAGACCAGCTCTCTTCTGACGGCCCGGGCGGTGCGGTAGGCACCCTTGACGGTCCTGGCCGCCGAGCCGTGCAGATTGCGGTCCACGACGGCGCGCCCGCGGCGGGCCGGCGCGCTGTGCTGGGTCAGGCGGAAGGCCAGATGCCCCTTGGCCGAGGCCTGGGGTTCGAGCCGGTCGGCCACGAGCCGGCTGAGCCTGGGTTGCACGGGCACCGACGCGGAGTTCTCCAGGTCGACGCGCCCGGCCGTGATGCGGGTGGTGGTGCGCTTGCCGTCCGCCGTCAGGTGCAGCCGGATGTCCCAGACCTCGTCGACGACGCCGAGCGGGCGGAAGCGGGCGGACAGCGGGATCACGGCCTGCCAGGTGATGGTGTCGCCCGCGTGACGGACCGTCCGCACCGGGAACCGGAAGGTCTGCAGACTACGGCGGCGGGCCCGGAACTCCAGCTCGGCGGCGAGTCGGGCGTCCGGCGCGACGGTCCCCAGCGGATTGACCACCGCGCCCTCGAGCACCACCAGGTCCCCGCGTACGGCGTATCCGGTGAGCAGGTTGCGCAGGAACATCCGCTCCAGCGGTGTGCCGTGGTGGCCGAGACCGGTGACGTCCATGATCTCGCGTGCCTTGGGGTCGTCCAGGTACTGGTGGCACCAGTAGACGCGGCCGTCGCGCTCGGCGAGCGGCGCGGAGATCTTGTCCCGGTTGATCAGTGTGTCGATCGCGGGCATCAGGTTGTCCCAGTCCTCCCGCAGCAGCAGGTAGGCGCAGATGGCGTGCACGCGGTCCAGCTGGGCGTACGCCGCCTCGGGGAAGTCCTGGATGTAGCCGCGGGCCAGTTCCGCGAAGCGGTGCCGGTAGCCGTCGTCGAGGAACGGCAGGTCGCGCAGATACAGCACGAGGTCGTGCTTGAGGAACTTGATGGCCTTCTGCAGCTTGAGTCCGTCGAGGGCCCGGCGGTCCAGCACGGCGTCGATACGGCGGTGGATCTCCAGCCGGTCCGTGAAGTTGTTGATCTCGTGGCGCCGGTTGCTGATCGACTTGGCCGTGGTCTTCTCCGCCACGTGCCAGTAGTAGACCGTGTTGGGGATGAGGGTGATCCGGCCCGCCGCGAGATAGGCCTGCGCCGAGAAGAGCAGGTCCTCGTAGTGGATGCCCCGCGGGAAGCTGAGCTCGTTCTCGAGGAGGAACGCGCGCCGGTAGCACTTGTTGGTCGACAGGGTGTCGAAGACGAAGAGGTCGGGCAGCTCCGCGATCGACTCGACGGTGTGCGTGGACTGGTACAGCCAGGGGTACCAGGGGATCCGCTTGTCGTGCCGGCTGTCGGTGTGCACCCGGACGCACAGTCCCGAGACCAGGTCCGCACCGGTGCGGTCGGCCGCTTCCAGCATGTTGCGGCAGGCGTTGCGCTCGAGGGTGTCGTCGCTGTCCAGGAACATCACATAGCGGCCGCGGGCCACGGCCATGCCCTGGTTGCGCGGCTCCCCGCAACCGCCGCTGTTCCGCTCCAGCCGGATCGCCCGCACCCGGCCGGGGTGGTCCGCGGCGAGCTGTCGCGCGACCGTGTGGGAGTCGTCCGTCGAACAGTCGTCGGCGATGATCACTTCCACGTTGCGCAGCGTCTGGTCGAGCACGGAACGTACGGCCACCGGGAGCCGCCGTGCATCGTTGTAGACGATGACGACGACGCTGATGTCCGGTTCCGGCCCGTCTGATCCGGGATTGTCGATCGACACGGCCACCTCTCGTCTCGGGTTGCGGCTCTCTCCGGACGACTGACCCGTCACCGCCACGGCTCGGTGGCATCCGCGAGGGCATCCCGCGGACAGGGGTGCGTCCGGGTTCGGCTCTGGAACTGGACCCTACATCTTGTAGGGTTTCGCGTGCGTGTCCGGCCTCGGCCGAGGGGACTCCCCTCGGCCCTTCCACGCTACGTGAGGGACCCGGCGGGGGCCGTGGGCGCAGAGCGCTCCGGGCCGATGGCCCGACGTGTGGCGGGCCCGGTGCTCGCTCGGCGGTGCCCATGCCCGCCGAGGTCCCGCCACGGCGCCGGTGCGACGTGGCGGACTGCGGGGTCGACGGTGCGCGGAGCATCAGCGGCCCGGGGGGTCCGGGGTCCACTGTGTCCTCGCCACCCTCCCGCGCTGATCCGCGTCGGCCGCCTCAGGGGCCACCCGGGCCCGGTGGGCCCGGCGGACGCACACGTCCAGGGTGTCCACCGCGGGCGAACCCGGCCCGTCCAGGCCGAGCACCGCGCGCTCCTGCCGCGTGAAGGCCGGGGCCTTGTCCAGCGGCGGGCCGACGAGGATCACGGCGGCGCGGGCGGTGGTCTGTCCGGTGGGGTGGGTCATCGCACGGTCCAGTGGGGAGGGGTTCAGCATTCTCTTCCCTGTGCCCCGCCCACGTACCTTACGCACGGCTGACCGGACTAAATCCTTCACCTGTTCGGGGGCGAAGACACGCCGACGAGCGGCTTCGTCCCTTGGGACGCTCCGGACGACGGTGAGCATGTTCTTACCAAGATCCTGAACAAATCGGACAACGGGAAGCGAGCACGACTCCTCTTCGTGGGCGACGGAGCGGCGACGGGATCCCCGGGACCGGACCGACACGACGGTGCAGAATCCGCGGGAGTCCTGGAAGGCCCACCATGCTCAGCCCTCATGCGCAACCGACTGCGGCGACCGGCGGGGAGCCGGGCACGGCCGTGGCGGCCTCGACCGGCACGGGCCACCCCGACGACGGAGGACGGCCACACCGTGGGCCACGGCCGCGATACGAACTCCCGGCGCTGCTCTGCATCGCGGCGCTCGCGACCGTCCTCTACACCTGGGGCATCGGCCACAGCCTCTACCACACGTTCTACGCCTCCGCCGTGCGCAGCATGACCGACAACCCGGTCGCGTTCTTCTTCGGTTCGTTCGACCCGGGCAACTCCATCACCCTCGACAAGCTGCCCGGCTTCCTGTGGCCCCAGGCCCTGTCGGCCATGGTCCTCGGCTTCCACCCCTGGGCGCTGGTGCTGCCACAGGCCGTGGAGGGCGTGGCGTGTGTGCTCCTCCTCCATCTGCTGGTACGCCGCTGGGCCGGTGTCGTGGCGGGACTGCTGGCCGCCGCGTTCCTGGCGCTCACCCCGGTGACCGTGGGCCTCGGCCGATCGGTCGTGGAGGACGCGCCGTTCGTCCTGCTGCTGCTCCTGGCCGCCGAGGCCACCTGGCGGGCCGTCGAACGCGGCCGGTTGCGCACACTGCTGCTCGCCGCTGTCTGGGTCGGAGTGGCCTTCCAGTGCAAGATGCTGGAGGCCTGGGCGGTACTGCCCGCGCTGGCCGTGGCCTATCTGGTCGCCGCGCCCACGACACCGCGCCGCAGAATCGGTCATGTCGCCGTGGCCGGGGCGGTCGCCGTGGCGGTGTCGGCGTCCTGGGTGGCCGTAGCGACGGTCGTCCCCGCACAGTCCCGCCCCTACATCGACGGCACCACGGACAACTCGGCCTTCAGCATGGTCGTCGGCTACAACTTCCTGACCCGGTTCACCACGCTCGGCGTCGACGCCGGCGCCACCGGCAGTGTCGTCACCGGCCAGACCTCGCACCGGGGCGGCGGTCCGGTCCACGCGACCGGCAGGGGCGCGGGCGGCGGCACCGGCCACGGCACCCGCATCAGCGACCGGCCCGGTCGTGGCACCCGCGCGGGCGGGGCCGGCACGACCGGCCACACCGCACGGCCCACCGGCTGGACGGGCCCCGCCATGGGCAACAGCGAGTTGAAGATGTTCAGCCCGGGCCTCGCCACGCAGACGGGGTGGCTGTACCCGCTGGCCGGATGCTCCCTCGTCTGGGGCCTCGTCGTCGCCCGGCGCCGCCGCGCCGCCCGCACCGACCCGGCCCTCGCCGGGTATCTGCTGTGGGGCGTGTGGCTGGCCACCTTCTTCGCCACCTTCAGTTTCGGCAGCGTCACCGGTCACACGTACTACATGGGGGTCGTCGCCGTGGCCCTGGCGGCGCTGAGCGGTGCCGGTCTGGCCAGGGCGTGGGCGGCGTGCCGGGCCGGTGACCGCCGTGCCTGGGTGCTGTCGGCGGTGACCGCCGTGAACGTCGTCTGGTGCGCCGCTCTGACTCTCTGCTACCCGCACTTCCACGGCTGGCTCGCTCCCGCTGCCGTCGGGCTGTGCGTCCTCTCCCTGGCGCTCGTCGGGGCCGGCCGCAGGCCGGGGGCGGCCCGCCCGCGGATCCTCGTGGCCGGGCTTGCGGCCGGACTCGCCTCGCTCCTGGTGATACCGGGAGCCTGGTCGGCCTCTGCTCTGTCGACGCGCTACAACCAGCCCGGCGGCATGGGCCGGGTGGGCCCCGGCATCCACCCGGCCCGCACCGATCCGTCCCTGCTCACGCCTGGGGACCGGCGTCTGCTGTCGTATCTCACCGCCCACCGGGACGGGGCGAAGTACCTCGTGGCGCTCCCCCGCTGGCCGGACGCCGCGCCCTACATCCTCCAGGCCAACGCGTCCGTGCTTCCCGTGGGCGGCTTCACCGGACGGGTCCCGGACCCCACTCCCGCCCAGCTGCGCCGGCTGGTCGGCTCGGGCGAACTGCACTACGTCGCTCTGCAGGGCTCTCGCAGGCCCGCACGGGACAGCGGGGCCGCGCCGCACGGCGGGGCCGGGACGTACGGGGCGAGCCGGCGGCAGGCGGGGAAAGCTTCGGCGGGGAACGCCGCGATCACCCACTGGGTCACCGGCCACTGCACGGCCGTGCCGCCGACCGCCTACCACGGCGACGCCGACGGGCTCCTGCTGTACCGGTGCGACGCACGGTCCGCCCGCTGAATCGTCCTACGCCGGGTCCGGGGACTCGCCGGGGTGCCGCAACGCCTGCCGGAACCCGGTGTTCACGGCGAGCAGGCCGCCGTCGACGCACAGCGCGGTCCCCGTGATCCAGGCGGCGTCCCGGGAGGCGAGGAACGCGACCGCGGCCGCGATGTCCTCCGGCTCGCCGACCCGGCCCAGTGGGTACAGCTCGGCGACCGCGCCGAGTTCCGCGTCGCGGCCCTCCCAGGCGGTGGTGCGGACCGTGCCGGGCGCCACGAGGTTGACGCGGACCCCGCGCGGTGCCGCGTGCCCGGCGAGGGTCCGGGTCAGCGACATCAGACCCGCCTTCGCCGCGCTGTAGGCGTGGTTGCCGAAGTCCTGGATGCCGTTGACCGAGCCGATGCTGACGATGGCGCCGCGCCCCGAGTCCACGAGGTACGGAAGGGCCGCCCGGCTGCAGCGGTAGGCCCCCGTCAGGGTGAGGTCGAGGTCGCGCGCCCACACCGCGTCCGGCTCGTCCTCGAAGAGCGGGACGTCAGGGGTGCAGCCGTACGCGTTGTTGACCAGCACATCGAGCCCACCGAACGCCTCCGCGGCGCGCTCGACGGCCCCCTCCACCGAGGCGCGGTCCGCGACGTCGCACGGGAACGCCTCGGCCCGCCCGCCCGACTCGCGCACCGCGCCCGCGGTTGTCTCCGCAGCCGCCATGTCCACGTCGGTGACCAGCACGCGGGCACCCTCCGCCGCGAACCGCCGGGCGGTCGCGGCGCCGATGCCCCGCGCCGCACCGGTGATCAGCACGCCGTACCCCTCGAACCGCCGCATGTGATCCATGCGCCGACGCTACTAGCCCGGTTGGCCCAAGGGCACCGGTCGGTGCCGTCGAGACGATCGGCCGAGGGCCCGTCAGCCGGCGCTCGCCGTGGCCGTGGGGGACGCCGGGACGCCGAGGAACTCCTCCCAGCCGCCGAGCGGCGCCTGTCCGGGGGCCAGGGTGCGCAGCTTCCTGACGACCGCGGGGTCCTGCGCCTCCAGCCACTCCACCAGTTGCCGGAAGGACACCATGCGCACGTCGTCGTACGCCGCGATCCGCTCGATCACCTCCTCGACGGCGTCCATGTAGATGCCCCCGTTCCAGCGTTCGAAGTGGTTGCCGATGAAGAAGGGGGCGCGGTTGGTCTCGTAGGCGCGCCGGAAGCCCGCCAGATACGTGTCACGGGCCTGGAGACGCCAGGTGTCGTACTGGGAGCGGTCGCCCAGGGGATTGCCGCCGGACTGGTTGGCCATCATGTTGTAGTCCATCGACAGGACCTGGAAGGAGTGGCCCGAGAAGGGTATGGACTGAAGGGGGAAGTCCCAGATCCGGCCGCCCTGCACCTTCCCCGGCCAGATCTGCAGGCCGCCGGGCGAGCTGGCGTCGTACTTCCAGCCGAGCGCCGCCGCGGTGGGCAGCAGATTGGCCTGGCCCTCCAGGCAGGGGGTGCGCCCGCCGATCAGTTCCTTGCGGTAGTCGAAGGGCAGCGGGTCGAGATCGGTGAAGCCGGTGTTGGTCTTCCACTCGGTGACGAACCGCACGGCCTGGTCGATCTCGCTCCGCCACTCGGCGGACGACCAGTTGCGTACTCCGTCGGCGCCGCAGAAGTGGCCGTTGAAGTGGGTGCCGATCTCGTGTCCCTCCAGCCAGGCGGCGCGCACCTGCTGGAGTGTGGAGTGGATGTGCCGGTCGGCGAGGTAGCCGATCGCGGAGGCGCCGACCGCGTGCTGCGGCGGCCGGTAGAGGTTCTTCTTGGACTCCGGCAGGGTGTAGATGCCGCTGAGGAAGAAGGTCATCGCGGCCCCGTGGTCGGACGCGACCTTGCGGAAGCGGGAGAAGAGCTGGTTGCTGAGCTCACCCGCGCCGTCCCAGGAGAACACGACGAACTGCGGGGGACGCTGACCGGGCTTCAACCGCTCCGCCGTGGGCTGGTGCGGCTGGGCACCGGTGTCCGCGGTGGAGCCGTCGCCGATGAGCTTCACGGGCGGGGGCTGGACGGTGTCCTTGCCGTCGCCCGAGGGGCTGTCGCCGCCCACGGACCAGCCGCCGGGCGCACAGGCGGACAGTGCGCCCAGGGCGCCCGCCGTCGCGCCCGCGGTCAGCAGGCGCCTGCGTGAGATGCCGTTCATGGTCGTCCCCGTTTCCTCGTCGTACGGCTCCGTGCGGAGCCCTTCCGGTGTGGCCGACGAGTTCGATGGGCCGGGGCGGCGGAAAGATCGCCGGGCCGGGGACGTGTTGCCGTGCTGTGACAACCGCGGCGGTTCCATGACGAACCCCGCTGCCGGACAGCGGGGTTCGGGGGGTGGGTCAGACGCCGGTGCCCGGGCTGAAGACCGTCAGGAACACGGAGGAGGAGTTGCCGGAGACGGGGACCGCGCCACCGGACCACTTCACCTTCAGCGCGTCCTTCTCGTCCGGGGGTGTGACGAGGATCGCCACGGGCGTGGCCTTGTTCGCCTCACTGATGTCGGGGTTGGAGAAGGAGAGGCCGGCCCAGGCGCTCTTGCCCGGCGCGAGCGAGATCTTCGTGGGGCTGCCCGAGGTGCGCTTGGGGTCCGGTCCCAGCTGCTTGCCGGAGGCGTCCACGAAGGCGGCGCCCGGGTAGCCGTCGATCGTGCAGGTGCGCCCCGAGCTGTTGGTCAGTACGAGGGGGAAGTTCTCCTGCCCGGCGCCCGGATTGTTGGCGCCGACGGACGCGCGCAGTTCGGTGGTGTGGCAGCGGGTGCTCGTGGCGCCGCCCCCGGAGGCCGCGTCGGAGGACTTCGTGCCGCTCTTCGATGCGGAGGGGGTGGAGGAGGTGCTGCTGCCCGTGGTCGTCGCGGACCCGTCGGGGCTCGTGTTGTCGCCGGAGGCGGGCTGGGCCGTCCCGGGCAGCTTCTGCGGGGCAGCGACCGTGCCGTGGTTCTCACCGCAGGCGGTCAGCAGGCCGAGGGCGGCGACCGCGGTCAACCCGGCCGCCACGCGTCGTGCCGTCAGGCGGGGGGTCGTGCCGCCGAGGTCCGGGCCCGCTGTGCCGCGCCGGAAGGTCACCATGTCTGTTGCTCCTTGAGCTCACCGCTTGTGGGGGGGCGGTGCGTGAGGACGGTGCCGTGTGCCCCGTCCTCCCTGTCCGATGCACGCCGGCGCGGGAAAGTTCGCGTGCGGCCCCGGGGCACGGAACGGACCGGCAGCCTCGGCGCTCCCGGGTCAGCCGGTGACGCGCACCGAGTCCAGGATCCGGTCGGTCTCGTCGCTGCCGCCGTCCTGGCGCAGCTGTACGTAGACCTGCGTCCGGCCGGCGCTGTGCACCGGGCCTAGAACGGCCTCCGTGACGGTGCCCTTGCCGCCGTCGCAGGCGTCCCAGGTACGTATGCTGCCCTGCCAGACCGCGCCATGGTAATCCCGGCTGCCCGCGTAGTGGCAGCTCGTGTGCCGGAGCTCACGGACCTTGGCGGCGAGGTCCCCGTGCACGCTCAGACCGATGAACGCGCCGTTCACAGCGGTGCCGAGGTCGGACCAGTGAGACAGGTCGTCGGCGACGGCGAGAGCGGGTTCCTGCCCGGTGGGCAGGCCCACTGACTTCGGGTCCCAGCCCGCGTCGCGCAGCTGGCGGTCCCAGGCCGCCGGGACGACCGCGTGGATGCGCCCGGTGGAGTCCTGGACCTTCGCGTCCGCGGCCGGGGCCTGCCGCAGCAGCAGGGTCGTCATGACCGCCGCGGCGGCGGCGACGGCCACGGCCGCCAGGGCGAGGTACAGGGTCCCCCGATGGCGCCTCGGCCGCTCGGCCGCCTGTGCCGGGAAGGCGGATCCCGCGAGCCGGTCGAGTACGTCCGCGAAGGCGTCGGCGGTCGGCCAGCGCCGGTCTCGGTCGGGCTCCATGGCCCGCAGCACCGCCCGCTGGACCTCGGGCGGCAGGTCGGGGCGGAGCCGGTCGGGGCGCTGGACCCTGCCGGGCGGGGCGGGGACCGTGCCGGTCAGCAGGTGGTAGGCCAGGGCGCCGAGGCTGTAGACGTCGGCGCGCGCGTCGATGCCCGAGCCGGGTTCCGTCTGCTCGGGCGGCGCGTACCCGGCGGATCCGGCCGCCATGGTCAGTCCCGAGGCCTGTGCGAGGCTCTTGGCGAGACCCAGGTCCGCGAGCAGCAGCCGGGTGGAACCGTCGGGCGCGGTGCGCAGCAGGACGTTGGACGGCTTGATGTCCCGGTGCACGATGCCGGCCTCGTGCAGGGCGGCCGCGGCGCGCGCGGCGAGGGCCGTCAGGCGCAGCGCCTCGGCCACCGGGAGCGGACTGTCGGCGATCCGGTCGGCGAGGGTGCCGCCGTCCGCGTACTCCATGACGAAGTAGGGCCTGCCGTCGGGGAGCTCACCGATGTCGTAGACCTGCACGACCCGGGCCGAGTCGGCGCGGCGCAGCAGGCGCGCCTCGGCCAGGAAGCGCTCCCGGACATCGAGCCGGTCGGCCCAGTTCTCGGCGAGCACCTTGACGGCGACCGGTGCTTCGAGGACGTCGTCGAGGGCGAGCCAGACGACGCCGAACGCGCCGCCGCCCAAGCGCCGTTGCAGGCGGTAGCGGTCGATCCGCTCCAGGGAGTGCATGGGACTATCATGCCTGGTCGGTAAACGGTGACGAGGGGAGCTCCCAGTGGGTGACGCTGCGGACACGGAGGAGCTCGCCCGGCGCGCGGCCGCGGGGGACGGAGCGGCTCTGCACGCGCTGCTCCAGCAGATCCAGCCGGAGGTCGTACGGCGCTGCGGACGGTTCCTGCCGTGCCGCGAGGACGCCGAGGAAGCGGCACAGGACGTGCTGCTCCAGGTGGCCCGGAAGATCGGCACGTTCCAGGGCCGCAGCCGCTTCAGCACCTGGCTGTACACCGTGGTCGCCAACTGCGCCCGGCAGAAGTACCGGGAGCTGAAGCGGCGGGCCGCCGAGCAACCCGCCACCATCGACGCGGCCCAGTACGTGGACCCGCGGACCACCAGCGTGATCGCCGGCTCTCGCGTGGATCTGCTGGAGGCCCTGGAGCGGCTGGAGCGCGAGCACCCGCACCTGGTGGCACCGCTGGTCTACCGGGACATCTGCCAGCTGGAGTACGCGGAGGCCGCCGAGCGTGTAGGTGTCCCGCTGGGCACGCTGAAGTCCCGGCTGCACGAGGCGCGCAAGCAGGTCAGGCCCTGGCTGACCGGCTCCCTGTGAGGGTGCCGGGCCGGATCTCCCGCGCGGGACGGTACGGGCGTCGCGTACCGCCCCGCCGTGCGGGCCCCGTCCCGGTGATCCGTCAGTGGCCGCGGACGGGGTGCGGGCGGTACGGCTCCTCGAGTGCCTCGATCTCCTTGTCGGTGAGGTCGAGGTCGAGCGCCGCCACGGCGTCGTCGATGTGGTGCGGCTTGGTGACACCGACGATCGGCGCGGTGACGGTGCTCTGCTGGAGCAGCCAGGCGAGGGCGACCCGTGCGCGGGGGACGCCCCGAGTGGCGGCGACCGCGGCCACCGCCTCGACGACGGCCCGGTCTCCCTCCTGGTAGAGCCCCTTGCCGAACTCGTCGGTGCGGCTGCGCTCGGTGGCCTCGTCCCAGTCCCGGGTCAGGCGCCCGCGGGCAAGCGGGCTCCAGGGCAGGGCGCCGACGCCCTGGTCCGCGCAGAGCGGCAGCATCTCGCGTTCCTCCTCGCGGTAGAGGAGGTTGTAGTGGTTCTGCATCGACACGAACCGCGTCCAGCCGCCGAGCCGGGCCGTGTACTGGGCCTTGGAGAACTGCCAGGCGTACATCGAGCTCGCCCCGATGTAGCGGGCCTTGCCCGCCTTGACCACGTCGTGCAGGGCCTCCATCGTCTCCTCGATCGGAGTGTCCGGGTCCCAGCGGTGGATCTGGTAGAGGTCGACGTAGTCGGTGCCGAGGCGGCGCAGGCTGTGGTCGATCTCCGTCATGATCGCCTTGCGGGACAGGCCGCCGCCGTTGGGTCCGGGCCGCATCCGGCCGTGCACCTTGGTCGCCAGCACGATCTCGTCGCGCTGTGCGTATTCGGCGAGCGCCCGGCCGACGATCTCCTCACTCGTGCCGTCCGAATAGACGTTCGCGGTGTCGAAGAAGGTGATGCCGGCGTCGAGGGCCCGGCGGATGAGGGGCCGGGACGCCTCCTCGTCGAGGCTCCACGGGTGACGGCCGCGGTCGGGGATGCCGAAACTCATACAGCCCAGGCAGATCCGGGACACCTCGAGACCCGTCGAGCCGAGCTTCACGTACTCCATGCGCGTCCTGCTTTCACTCGGGGCGGGGCAGGGCGCCGCGGACCGCGCGGTCGCGGCCGCACGGGCCGGTGGCGTGGCGCCCTGGCCCTGACGACGTGATCCCTGCCCACCTTAGGTGCCCCGAAGCCCCGCCGCCGAGGCCCGGCGGCATCCGCTCGGCGGTACCCAGGGCCCGCCGGACCGCCCGCGTCCCGGACCCTCTGTCGCCCTGTCCGGGTCAGTGGCCGCGGGTGATCCACTCGTCGAGGTGGGGCGCCTCGTCGCCGATGGTCGTGGTATCGCCGTGCCCGGTGCGGACCACCGTCTCGGGCGGGAGGCTCAGCAGCCGGTCGCGGATCGACCCGATGATCGCCGGGAAGTCGGAGTACGAGCGCCCCGTGGCGCCCGGGCCGCCCCGGAAGAGGGTGTCCCCGGTGAAGACCGTGCCGAGGCCCGCGTCGTAGAGGCAGACCGCGCCGGGCGCGTGACCCGGGGTGTGCAGGACGGTCAGATCGGTTCCGGCCGTCTCGATGATCTGGCCGTCGGCCAGCCAGTTGTCGGGCAGCCGCTCGGGATGGGTCATCCGCCACAGCGGAAGGTCGTCGGGGTGGAGCCAGATCGTCGCGCCGGTCCGCTCGGCGAGCGCGGGGGCGGCGTCGATGTGGTCGTTGTGGGCGTGCGTGCACACGATGGCGCGCAGCCGCCGGTCACCGACGGCCTCGGCGATGGCGTCCGCGTCGTGGGCGGCGTCGATGACGACGGCCTCGTGGTCGTCGCCGACGATCCACACGTTGTTGTCGACCTCCCAGGTGCCGCCGTCGAGGGAGAAGGTGCCGGAGGTGACGAGGTGGTCGATGCGCGCGGTCATCACAGCACCACCACCGAACGCAGCACGTCGCCGTGGTGCATCCGCTCGAAGGCCTTCTCGATCTCGTCGAGGGCGATGGTCTCGGACACGAACTTCTCCAGCGGCAGGCGCCCCTGCAGATGCAGGTCGATGAGCATGGGGAAGTCGCGGGAGGGCAGGCAGTCGCCGTACCAGGAGGACTTCAGGGCACCGCCGCGTCCGAAGACCTCCAGCAACGGGAGTTCCAGCTTCATCTCGGGGGTGGGGACGCCGACGAGGACGACGGTGCCGGCCAGATCACGGGCGTAGAAGGCCTGTGTGTACGTCTCCGGGCGGCCGACCGCCTCGATGACGACATCGGCCCCGAAGCCGTCGGTGAGCCCGCGGACCGCCTCGACGGGATCGGTCTCCCGGGAGTTGACCGTGTGGGTGGCACCCAGTTCCCTGGCGGAGTTGAGCTTGCGGTCGTCGACGTCCACCGCGATGATCTTCGAAGCGCCGGCCAGGTGTGCGGCTGCGATCGCCCCGCAGCCGACGCCGCCGCAGCCGATGACCGCGACCGAGTCGCCCCGGCCGACGTTGCCCGTGTTGACGGCGGCGCCGATGCCCGCCATCACGCCGCAGCCGAGCAGGCCCGCCACGGCCGGGGAGACGGCCGGGTCGACCTTCGTGCACTGTCCGGCCGCGACCAGCGTCTTCTCCGCGAAGGCACCGATGCCGAGGGCCGGGGTGAGCTCCTGGCCGGTGGCGGCAACGGTCATCTTCTGCCGCGCGTTGTGCGTGTCGAAGCAGTACCAGGGCCGGCCACGGCGACAGGCGCGGCACTTCCCGCACACCGCCCGCCAGTTGAGGATCACGAAGTCGCCGGGTGCCACGTCGTCGACGCCCTCGCCGACCGACTCGACGATCCCGGCGGCCTCGTGCCCGAGCAGGAACGGGAAGTCGTCGGTGATGCCGCCCTGCTTGTAGTGCAGGTCGGTGTGGCACACCCCGCAGGCCTGGATGCGCACCACTGCCTCACCGGGCCCCGGATCCGGTACGACGATGGTCTCCACCCGCACCGGCTCGTCCTTGCCAGGGGCGATCACGCCGCGTACTTCCTGCGCCATGGTGCTACTGCCTTCCCGTCGGTGTCGCGGACGCCTCGCGCGCCCGGTGCGGGTCTCGGCGGCCCGCACGCTGATCCTCGCGCGGCGGGCACTGCCCCCGCACGTATCCCGCGCGGCGAATGTGAGATCGGCTGCGGGCCGCACCCTTCCGGAACGCATCCGGGTGACACCCGCGCCCCACGGCGGACGTAGTCTGAACCCCCCTACGCCGCAAGGAAAGCCGTGAGCATCGCAGAGACGGAAGCAGAGCCGCAATCGATGCCGCCCTCGTGGCGGCTGCTCCTCGGATACGTACGGCCGCACCGGTGGGCACTGCTCGCCGGTGCGCTGCTGGCACTGACCACCGGCGCCACCGGGCTGCTCCTGCCGCTGGTGGCCAGGGGGCTGATCGACGACCTGGCGCACGACCGGTCCATCACCGGGGCGCTGCTCGGCATGTCAGGCCTGGTGGTCGCCAACGCGGCGGTGGGCGCATCGGGTTCCTATGTGCTGCGCCGCACCGCCGAGTCGGTCGTCCTCGGGGCACGGCGCGCCCTGTCGTCGTATCTGCTGAGGCTGCGGATCTCCGCCGTCGACCGCACCGAGCCCGGCGATCTGATGGCCCGGGTCACCTCCGACACGACACTGCTGCGGGAGGTCACCACCGACTCGCTGGTCGGCCTCGGCACCGGCGGGCTGACGCTGGTCGCGACGGTGGTGATGATGGGCCTGGTCGACCCGGTCCTGCTGGGCGTCACACTCGGCGTGATCCTGCTGGCGGGCATGGTGCTCGGAGTGATCGTGCCGCGCATCAACCGGGCGAGCCGCAAGGCGCAGGACGCGGTGGGCGCGATGGGTGCCTCCCTGGAGCGGGTCCTCGGTGCGCTCCGCACGGTCAAGGCCTCGGGTGCGGAGCACCGCGAGGAGGAGGTCGTCCATGCGGCGGCCGAGGAGTCGTGGCGGCAGAGCGTACGAGCCGCCCGGTGGACGGCTGCCGCGGGCAACACGGCGGGGCTCGCGATGCAGATCGCGTTCATCACCGTGCTGGCGGTGGGCGGCGCACGGGTCGCGAC
The DNA here is from genome assembly GCF_040644975.1 of Streptomyces sp. NPDC046900. Taxonomy (NCBI): domain Bacteria; kingdom Bacillati; phylum Actinomycetota; class Actinomycetes; order Kitasatosporales; family Streptomycetaceae; genus Streptomyces; species Streptomyces sp. NPDC046900. The sequence goes on from NZ_JBEYXD010000034.1 coordinate 47,926, forward strand.
CGGCGCCATCAACGTGGGCACTCTGGTCGCTTTCCTGCTCTACGTCTTCTATCTGATGTCCCCGATCCAGCAGGTGGTCGGCGCCGTCACCCAGTACCAGACCGGGGCCGCCGCGCTCGCCCGTATCCACGAGGCGCTGCGGCTGCCCGCCGAACCGCCCGCCGGGGCCTCCACGTTGCCGTCGCCCGTCGCGCCGCCGGCCGCGCTCGCCTTCGACGATGTGCGCTTCCGGTACGCCGACGACCTGCCGTATGTGCACCACGGCGTGTCCTTCGCCGTACCGGCCCGGGGCATGACCGCGTTCGTCGGCCCCTCGGGCGCGGGCAAGACGACCGTGTTCTCGCTGATCGAGCGGTTCTACGATCCCGAGTCGGGCAGCATCACGATCGACGGCCGGGACATCACCGAGTGGGACCTGTCCGAACTGCGGTCCGCCATCGGCTACGTGGAGCAGGACGCGCCGGTGCTGTCCGGTTCCCTGCGCGACAATCTGCTCCTCGGCAATCCGCGGGCCGAGGAGGACGACGTGCGGCGGGTGCTCGTCACGACGCGGCTCGACGCTCTGGTGGAACGGCTCCCCAAGGGCCTGGACACCCTGGTCGGGCATCGCGGGACCAAGCTCTCCGGCGGTGAACGCCAGCGGGTGGCGATCGCCCGGGCGTTGCTGCGCCGTCCCCGGCTGCTCCTGCTGGACGAGGCGACCTCACAGCTCGACGCGGTCAACGAGGCGGCGCTGCGGGACACGGTCGCGGAGGTCGCGCAGTCGACCACCGTCCTGGTGGTCGCGCACCGGCTGTCCACGGTGACCACGGCCGACCGGATCGTCGTGATGGACGCGGGCCGTGTCAGCGCGATCGGCACACACCGCGAACTGGTCACCGCCGACCCTCTCTACGCCGAACTGGCCGCGACGCAGTTCCTGGCGACGGCGGGCTGAAACGGGACGGTCAGGATTTCGGGTGAGCGGCCGCGGGGATCTCCTGGGCGGCTTCATCGTCCGCTGCGTAGGCGAGGAAGTCGTCGACCATGCGGTGGAAGAGGGAGGCCAGCCGCCCGAGGTCCTCGGGCGACCAGGCGGCCAGAGCGGCCTGCATGCCGCGGACGCCCGCGGCCCGAATGCGGTCGATGGCGTCCCGGCCCTGGGGGGTCAGTTGGATGCGCTGGGCGCGGCGGTCGTCCGGGTCGGGGACCCGCGAGACATGCCCCGTCCTCTCCAGCTGCTGCACCTGGCGGGTCACATGGGACGCCTCGACTCCGAGCCGGTTGGCCAGTTCGCCCGGTCGCAGCGGCTCGGAGTCGGCGATCTGCCTCAGCAGCGCCACCGCCGCACGGTCCAGCGGCACTCCGGCCATGGCCATCAGACGGTCGTGCTGCCGGGCGCGCGTGCTCAGATAGGTGATACGGCTGAGCGCTCGCTCGATCTCGATCACTTCCGCTGAGGCGGCGGCTGAGGGCGGCTGTGCAGTGGGCATACCCGCCAGTCTACCATATAGTTGCCTAACTCAAGTAAATCGCTCCTCCGGCCCTTGCGGTCAGACCACCGAGGACGGGCGGGGCCGGCCGTGGTCGCGCAACGGGCCGACTTCGAAGCCCCGTTCCTCGCAGGTGTCCAGGATGCGGGGCACGGCACCGAGGGCCGAACGCCAGGCGCCGGGGGCCGAGGTGCAGTCGGAGTCGTGAAGCAGCACGGTACCGCCGCCGTCCAGGTCTGCCGTGACCGTGCGGTGCACGGACTCCGCCGTGGCACGCGCCGTCCAGTCCTCGCCCCAGCAGGTCCACAGGACGGGGGTGAGACCGAGTCGGCGGGCGGCGACGTGGGCAGAGGCCGACATCACCCCGTAGGGCGGCCGGAAGAGCCGTGGCCGGCGACCGGTGATCTCGGCGACGATGTCCCGGGCCCGGGCGAAGTCGTCGTACGTGGCGCGCGGGCCGCGCAGCAGCAGCGGGCGGTGCAGCCAGCCGTGGATGCCGATCTCGTGGCCTGCCGCCTCGATCTCCCGGACCAGCCCCGGAGACCGGCGGACCTCGCTGCCGAGCAGGAAGAAGGTGGCCTGCACCCGGCGTTCGGCGAGCAGCCGCAGGAAGAGCGGGGTGGACAGCGGGTGGGGTCCGTCGTCGAAGGTGAGGGCGACGTGACCGGCACGGCCACGCCCCGAGAGGCGGGGCATGACGCGGTTGCGCAGCGGCCCGAAGGTGGAGACGACGGGCGCGGCGTGCACCGCGGCGAGGGCGGGCAGGGCGGCGAGCGCGGCCGCACGCACGAGCCGGGTCCCGGTCACTGGTGGCCCCCCGGCGCGTGGGCGTGACCGGGAGCGGAGTCGTCCAGATCCAGGCCATGGCCGATGGCGTGCATCAGGCTGGGGCCGTCGTCCGTGCCGGCGATCCCGGTACCGACGGCACCGGCCCATGCCACGGCGGTGGCGGCGGCGAGCCTGCGGGAGCCGCGGCGGCGGCGCCGCGGGGCGGAAGGCGGCAAGTCGTGCCCGGGTCCCGAACGGTGGACGCGGGCTATCTCGGCCGCGGGGCCGGCGCCCGGTCCGGCGAAGAGCGCGAGGCCCGCCTCGCGCTGCCGCAGACCGAGCGGGCCGTCGATCAGGTCGCAGAGCACGGTCTTGAGGTCGGCCGGGTCCCGGATCCAGGCGGCGACACCCGCCTCGTCCAGGGCGGCGGCGTTGGTCAGCCCATGGCCCGGTATGCAGCGGTAGCCGGCGACGGGCAGGCCCGTGGCGAACGCCTCGAGGGAGGTGAGTCCGCCGGCGTTCTGCACGAGGACGTCGGAGGCGTGCATGAGGCCGGGCATGTCGTCGACCCAGCCGTAGGCGTGCTCGATGCCGTCCGCGCGCAGCCGTTCGGCGAGGGCCTCGTTGCGGCCGCAGACGACGACCGGAAGGGCCGCGCCGCAGTCGCGCAGCTCGAGCGCCACCTGCCGGACCGGCCCGACGCCCCAGGAACCGGCGACCAGCAGCGCCAGCGGCGCGCGTTCGGGCAGCCCGAACCGGGCCCGTGCCCGGCGTCGCTCCTGAGCGTCGCCGGGGCGGAACCGCGGATCGGTCACCGGTCCGCACACCCGGACGTCCCGGGCACCGGCGGCGCGGGCCTGGGCGGCGGGCACGGCATGGACCGCGAGATGCACGTCCACGCCGTCCGCCACCCACAGCGGATGCACCGAGAAGTCGGTCAGATAGGTGAGGACGGGAACGGTCAGCCGGCCGTCGCGACGCAGATTGCCCAGCACTCTGCTGGCCCCCGGGTAGGTGGAGACGAGCGCGCCTGTGCCCGGGGGTAGGGCGCGCAGCACCCGGTCCTCGGCGGCGCGCAGCAGCGCCCGCGCCGCCGGGCCGCTGCCGCCGGCACGCTCGGTGCTGTTGTAGATCCGCTGATACGCCCACGGTGCCCGGAACAGCATCCGCTGATAGCTCTCCTTGACGGCCCTGCCGAGACGTGCGGGCAACAGGTCCATCAAGTCGTAGCGGTCGACCATGAATCCGTCCGCCGCGAGACGGCGGGCGAGTTCGGCGGCGGCACCGTCGTGGCCGGCCCCCACGCTCGCGGAGACGATCGTGACCCGCCCCGACGGCGTCGCGGCTGCTCTGAGAGGCGGAACGGCGCCCGTGAGCGCGGGCGCGGGAACCGTCGTTCCGGGGTGGAGCATGGGCTTCTTCCTCCGCACATCGAGGGGAGCGGAACTCTACAACATGTAGTAGTTCACGGTTCAAAGCCCGGAGCATACTTCCTACACCCTGTAGTAGCTCACCGGGTAGCCTGAGGAGCCAAGTGGCGAAGGGGAGGTGAACGATGCAGGACCGGAGGAGCGACGAGTCCGGTGGGGCATCAGGCAGGCGCGCACGCGGCGAACTGGAAAGCGGTGTGCTCGCCGCACTCTGGGCGTCCGAAGGGCCGCTGACGGCGCGACAGGTCCGGCAGCGGCTGCCGGGCGACCTGGCCTACACGACCGTGCTGACGATCCTGTCCCGGCTGTACGACAAAGGCATGCTGGTCCGCCACCGCGAGGGCCGCGGATACGCCTACGAGCCGGCCCGGGACGAGGCGACCCACACCGCGGAACGGATGCACACCCTGCTGGAGCGCGGCTCGGACCGCGAGGCGGTACTGGCCCGGTTCGTCTCCGAACTGTCTGAGAAGGACGAGCAGTTGCTGCAGCGACTGCTGTCCGCGCACGACGGGCGCGACGACACCCGGCCCCGGGACGAAGGGCCCTGACCCGGTGCTGATCAGCGTCTACGTTCCGTTCCTGGTCACCGGGGCGCTCACGGTGCTCGCGCCGCGACCGGCCCGCCGACTGGCACCGAGGCCGGCCGCCTGGGCCCTGGCGTGTGCCGCTCTGGTGGCGGCGCTCGCCTGGACGGGCTCGCTGGCCCTGCTGGCCTTCACCGGCTTCGCCCAGATCCCCGAAGTCGCCGAGGAGGGCCGCTGGTCGGTGGACGCCCTGCGGGCCGAGGACCCGGTGTACCTCGTCGTCGCGGTGGCCGGCGCCCTCGCCCTTGCCGGCGGCATGGTCGCGCTCTGCGTCTCAGCCGTACGTCAGGTCCGTCATCTCCGGTGGGCCCGGCGGGAGTGCGCCCGTCTGCCCGGCGACACGGAACTGGCCGTGCTCGACGACGACACGCCCCATGCCTTCGCGCTTCCCGGCGCGCCCGGGCGGATCGTGGTCTCCCGCGGCATGCTGCGCTGTCTCGGCGACGCGGAGCGCGAGGCCCTCCTCGCACACGAGCGGGCCCATCTGCGCGGCAGGCACCACCTCTTCCAGACCGTCTGGCGGCTCGCGGCAGCCGTGAATCCGCTGTTGCGGCCGCTCGCCGACACCGGCGGTTTCGTCCTGGAACGCTGGGCCGACGAGGAGGCCGCGGCGCGGATCGGCAGCCGTACGGTCGTCGCCCGCGCGGTCGGGCGGGCCGCCCTCGCCTCCGCCTCCGAGACCTCCCGCCGCGCGGCGCTGGCCGCGACCGGCGGGGCCGTGCCGCAGCGGGTACGGGCGCTGCTCGCCCCCGCTCCCCCGCTGCGGGCCCTGCCGTTCGCCGCGGGCGCCGTGTTGCTGGCGGTGTGCTGCGCGAGTGTGGCCAACGCGGCATCCGACAGCGAGCGGATGGTCGTTAGCGCGCAGCGGGCGGAGTGCGCGGCGCACGCCGAGCCGCCGTGGGCCGGGGCGTCCTCCGTGGAGCGCCCTGACTGCTGCGGCCACCACCGGCACGGGGAGCACGAGCGGCGCCACGGCTAGTCCGGGGCGCGGGGGGCCGTCTGCTCGGGGGCCGGGCCGGCCTCGGGGTGTCCGACGTGCTGGGCCGGGCTCCCTCGATGAGCCCGGCCCGGTGCGCGCGTCCGCCCGACTCAGTGGGCGGCGAGCAGTTCCTGCTGCGCGGTGCCCGTACGGGGCTGCCTGAACGAGCGCAGCGCGGCCAGGCCGATGAAGATCATGGATGAGACTCCGGCCAGCGCGAAGGCGGTGAAACCCCAGTCGCCATGGCCCTCGGCGAGCAACTGGCCGCCGAGCCACGGACCGAAGACGGCGCCGAACCGGCCCATGCCGGAGGTCCAGCCCACCGCGGTGGCACGGTTGTCTGGGGTCGAGCGGATCGAGACCGTCGCGTAGATCATCGTCTGCGCGCTGTTCAGGAACACACCGGTGAGGAACACGACCAGGTAGGTCACGCCCAGCGGCATGTGGACGCTGAGCAGGAAGACCCCGGCGGCGGTCAGTGCGAACCAGATGGCCGAGATACGCGGGGCACCGCAGCGGTCGGAGACACGGCCGGCGACCAGCATGCCCACGATGCCGCCGAGGTTGAACAGGACGACGAAGGTCAGCGCGGAGCCGAGGTTGTAGCCCTCGCCGCGCATCAGGGTGGGCAGCCAGGTGGCGACGCCGTACACGAGCAGCAGTCCGCCGAAGGACGCGAGCCAGTACAGCAGGGTCTGCTGCCACTCACCGCCGCGGAACAGGTCGACCAGGGCGTTCCAGCGACCGGCCGGGGCCTGCCGGCCGGCGGTGGCGGGCAGTTCGGCCTCGTAGCGCTCGGCCATGGCCCGGGCCTCCTCGGTGCGGCCCTTGGCGACCAGGAAGCTCAGGGACTCGGGCATCACCTTGGCGAGCACCGGGACGAAGAGCAGCGGGAGCACACAGACCCAGAAAGCGGCGCGCCAGCCCACCGGCTCCACAAGCCACTTCGCCACATAGGCGGAGAGGATGCCGCCCGCGTGGTGGGCGGTCATCAGCACCCCGATGGTGAGCGCGGCGCGGCCGCCCCGGGCGTAGTCCGAGACCATGCTGATCGCGGTGGGCAGCAGTCCGCCGAGACCGACGCCGGCGAGCGTCCGGCCGAGGCCGAAGACCCCGACGCTGCCCGAGACCGCGCACAGGCCCGAGGCCAGCGAGAAGAGCGTGACGCAGGCGACCATGAGCTTCTTGCGGCCGATCCGGTCCGCGACCGTGCCCGCCGTCAGGGCACCCACCAGCATGCCGAAGGTGGCGTAGCTGCCGAGGTCACCGGCCTGGCCCGGGGTGATCCCCAGAGCCTTCTGCTCCAGCATGTGGGGCAGCACCGAGCCGTAGATGAACATGTCGAGGCCGTCGAAGAGCACGGCCAGCCAGCACAGACCGACGACCAGGGCGGCCAGTCTGCTGCCGCGAGCGGACAGGGCGGGGGAGGAGGACATCGTTGTTTTCCTCTCGTCCAGGAGGCGGTCCCTGGAGGGGATCGGTGATGGGGGTCCGCGTACTCGGGCGCGAGCCGAGAGCGTGGGGAGGGTCGACGCGGCTAGTGCGGCGGACCCGGTGTGCGCTAGACGCTAAGGACCGGGCGGGTAACTGTCAACGCTTTTGTCAACAATCTCAGCGAGCACCTGTGGCTGTGCCGGTGCCCCTGGGAAGATCCAGCAAAGACGCTGATGGAGGGGGGTCGGCACCGCACGCCGGTACGCCGGCCACCCCGTCGCTCAGCCGACCGGCGGTGTGCCGTGGGTGTGGAAGGACTGGATCGTCTGCAGGCCCCAGGCCTGCCCTTTGGCGCGCTCCGCCTCGGTCCAGGTGATCAGCGGCCAGTCGGGAGCCAGGACCAGACGGGTCAGGGGGTTGCACAACTCGATACGGTTGCCGCCCGGTTCGTAGACGTACAGGAAGAACGTCTGCTGGATGGCGTGCTTGTGCGGTCCGGTCTCGATGCACACGCCCGTGTCGATGGCGAGGTCGGCGGCCCGCAGGATGTCCTCGCGGGTGTCGGTGGCGAAGGCGATGTGGTGCAGCCGGCCGGTCGAGCCCGTCCAGTCCTCCGTGTACACGACGTCGTACGACTTGGCTGTGAACGTCAGCCAACTGGCCGCGATCCGCCCGCTGTCCAGCCGGATCTGCTCGGTGGGCCAGGCGCCCAGCACCCGTTCCTGGAACTCGGCGTTGGCGAGCACGTCCGCGGCGAGGAAGTTCACATGGTCCAGCCGGCGCACGCCCACGCCCCGGTTGGGTTTGGCCTGGGGCTGGTTCTTCAGTGCGGGTCTCAGCGCCTCGGGGGCGCGGTAGTGCTCGCTCTCCCAGTACAGGGCGTGCTCGTGTCCGTCGGGGTCGGTGGTGAGGTACAGCTTCCCGATACCGGGTTCGTCCTCGACCCAGCGGCCGGGACGGCCCGCCTGCTCGCTCGCCTCGACACGGCGCCGCAGCGCCTCCTCGCTGGACGCGCGCAGGGCGAGCCGGCCGAGTCCGGGCTGTTCGCGGGCAGTGAGCACCAGGCTGTGGTGCTCGTAGTCGTCGAAGGTCCGCAAGTAGACGGTGTCGCCGTGCTGTCCGTTGACAGTGAGTCCCAGATAGTCCGTGAAGAAAGCGACACTGGCGTCCAGGTCCGGGGTGAACAGCTGGGCGTGGCCGATATGGGCGATGTCACCGAGGGGCGGAGCCATCGTTGCCTCCAAAGAGTTGTGGGGGGGTGCCGGCGGAGCGGGGGAAGACGCTGCCGTCGAAGATCTTCCGGGCGGTGCGCACGACGGCGGTGCGGCGGGCGACCGGAGGGGTCCGGCCTGAGCCGGGATCGACGCTCGTGTCGATGTCCAGGAATCCCGTGGGGTGTTCGACGCGGATGCGGTCGCCGCGGGCGGGAAGGCGTGCGATCCCCTCCCCCACGCTTCCCGGGACGCGCAGCCCCGCCGCCACGCTCGCGGCGCCCAGGACGCCGATGGAGGTGTGGCACCGCACCGGGATGAACGTACGGGTCATGACGGCGCCGCCGTTCCGGGGCTGCGCCAGCAGACTGAGCTTGGGGACCGTGGTCCCTTCGACGTCGCCCAGCCCCATCAGCCGCCCGGCCTCCAGCCGGATCCCGTGCAACCGGTCGGCCAGCACCGGGTCGTCCTCGAGGGCCACGGGGTCCTCGTACCCGGTGACGTTCAGCGCGCGAGCGGCGATGAGCACGGTCGGCATGCCGTTGTCCACGCAGGTCACCGATGTGCCGGCGACAGTGTCGCGGACGTTCCCGGTGGGCAGCAGCGGCCTGTCGCCGGCCGGGAACTCGATCAGCACGGGGGCGGCCGCCCCCGGCACGCCGGAGATCTCGACGGAACCGGTGTAGTCGACGCGCCCACCGGGAGTGGGGAACGTCGCGACCGCAAGCTCTCCGGTGTTGCGCATGCGGATCCGTACGGAGGTCACGCCGTCCCGGGCGGCGACCAGGCCGCGTTCGACGGCGAAGGGACCGACCCCGGCCAGGATGTTGCCGCAGTTCTGCCGATCGGTCACGTCGGGGCTGTCGACGGCCACCTGGAGGAAGAGGTAGTCCACGTCCACCTCGGGGTCGTCGGACCTGGAGATCACGGCCACCTTGCTGGTCAGGGGATGCGCCCCGCCCAGGCCGTCGATCTGGCGCGGGTCGGGGCTGCCCATGATGCGCAGCAGCAGGCCGTCGCGGAGCCCGGGGTCGGCGGGCAGGTCCCCGGCCAGGAAATACGCGCCCTTGGACGTGCCGCCGCGCATCAGCATGCAGCGCACCTCGCCGGGCCCGGTCATGAGCCCGCTCCGTCCCTGACGTACTCGTCGTAGGACTGGTAGCGCACCCCCAGCCGCTCGAGGGTCGTACGCAGGCCGTAGCGGTCCAGGCCCAGTTGGCCTTCCAGGAAGGCGGCGCGGGACGCCGCTTCCTTGTTCTCGCGGGCTTCCGACGCCTCGGCGGCCCGGCGGGCGTCCTCGCGCGGCACGACCACCACGCCGTCGTCGTCGGCGAGGATCACGTCACCCGGCCGGATCACCTGGCCGCCGATCACCACCGGTACGTTGACCGAGCCGCCGGTCGCCTTCACGGTGCCCTGCGCCGAGACGGCCGCGGACCACGCAGGGAAGCCCATCTCGCGCAGTTCGGCGGTGTCGCGCACACCGGCGTCGATGATCACGCCGCGCACCCCGCGCCGCTTCAGCGCGGTGGCGAAGAGCTCGCCGAACATGCCGTCGGTGGACGGCGAGGTGGTCGTGACGACGAGGATGTCGCCCTCGCCGCACTGCTCCACGGCCGCGTGGATCATGAGGTTGTCGCCGGGCCAGGAGAGCACGGTGACCGCGGTGCCCGCGACCCGGACGCCCTGCTGCACGGGGCGCGGCCGGGTGCCGAGCAGTCCGGTGCGGCCCATCGCCTCGTGGACGGTGGCCACGCCGTACCCGGCGAGGGCCTCGACGTCCTTCACGTCCGCCTTCGGCGGGTCGGTGACGATCACGCCGCTCATGCCAGCTCCTTCGTGATCTGCGGGTACGGGCGCATGTACGCCTCGGCCATGGTCTTGTGCGCAAGGCCCAGGTTGGGACCGGCGTTGCGCTTGAGCTGGACGCCGCGGCGGACGGCGAGGTCGGTGTAGTAGTCCCACAGGTGCTGCTGGGCTGCCAGGCACTCCATGGCCTTGCGCTTGGCCTCCCACACCTCGGTGATGTCGAGGAGGACCTCGGGCTTGAAGCCGCACATCTCCGGCTGATGGGGCTCGAAGAAGAAGACCGGTGGGGCGCCGATGACCCCGCCCTCGGCCGGGTAGCCGATGGCCTGGGCCAGTACGCGGGCGTCCAGAGCCATCCGGGCCGCGGCCGGGTGGTCGCCGTTGTAGGGGTCCTCCAGCGGGTGGGTGAGCACGACGTCAGGCTGTGCCTCGCGGTACACGGCCACCAGACGGTCGGTCAGCTCGGGTGTGGCGATCAGCGGGTAGTCGCCGGCGTCGAAGAAGACGACCTCGGCGCCCAGGGCGGCGGCGGCCTGCTCGGCCTCCTCCCGGCGGATCGCCTTGATCTCCGCCAGTTTCCTGCCCTCGCGCCACGCCCTGGCGGACTCGCCGCGCTCGCCGAAGGTCAGGCACGCGATGGTGACCTTCTCCCCGCGGGAGGCGGCCAGGGCTATGGCTCCCCCCGCGCGCCACACGAAGTCCCCCGCGTGGGCGGTGATGACGAGCGTGGACCGTGACGGCGGTCCCGCCTGCTCATGGGGGTCTCCCTGCTCGAGCGGAGCCGGGAGCGGCGGAGAAGCCGGGGGTTCGGGGGCGGCGGGCGCGGTGCCGTGCGTCATCGCTGAAACTCTCCTCGTTCAGGCGATTCGCCGACGGGAAGGCACAGCCGGTGCCGACAACGCGAGCGTGCTCGGCCCATCGGGCCTTGGCCCCTTGCCGCTTCAAGCGAGCAGGGACACCCCACACTTTCGACACCGACCCGCCCCTTCGGCTCACTCGCCGGGTTGGACAGGTCGCGCCCGCCTCGCTCGCGTCAGTCGCGCAGCGCCTCGATCACATTGGTGAGGTGGGCACGGACGGCCGCCTCGGCGGCCTGCGGGTCCCTGGCCCGGATCGCCTCGATCATGGCCAGGTGCTCATTCAGGGACTGCTGCGGGCGCCCCGGACGGAGTGCCAGCTGAAAGCGGTGGCGCACCAGTTGGGCATTGAGACGTTCCAGCAGTGCCACGGCCGTCTGCTGGCCGGAGAACAGCCTGATCCGCTCGTGCAGTTGCTGGTTGAGCTCGGAGTACGTCACCGGTTCGCCGCCGGCCACGGCCTTGTTCATCGCCGTGCCCAGATCGGCCAGTTCGGTCAGCTGCTCGTCGTCGGCCGTGACGGCCGCCTTGGCCGCGCACAACCCCTCCAGGACCATGCGGCACTCGGTGATGGCGACCGCCTCCTCGACGGTCACCACCCGCACCCGTGAGCCGCGGTTGCGGATCCGCTCGACCAGGCCCTGGGCCTCCAGGTCGATCAGCGCCGCGCGGATGCTGGCCCGCGTCACACCGAACTGTTCGGCGAGTTCGTTCTCCACCAGCCGCTGGGCCGGCGCCATCTCGCCGTGCAGGATCGCCTGCCGAAGCTGCTCCAACGCGTGCTGCTTGGCCTGCTCTCCGGTGCTCGGACGGGCGTCCTTCTGCATCGTTTGCCCTCCCTGAGTGAGTGCGTATCGAACCTAAATCTAGCCCGCCAACATTGTCAACAATTTTGTCCTCCATCTTGCTCGCACGCGATGGAGGGCCCCCCGTCCCGAGCGGCTGCTCAGCCCGTGCGGTACAGCGAGATCAGCAGTTCGACCACCGGCTGCATAGCGGGATGCGGGCCGTCGCGCCACCAGGCGAGCCGTACGGCGATCGGTTCCGCGTCGCGCACCGGCCGGTAGACGACCCCGGGCCGGGAGTACTGGTTGGCGGTGGACTCCGCCGTCACCCCGATCCGGCGCCCGGTGGAGATGGCGGCCAGCCAGTCGTCGACGTCGTGGGTCTCCTCGGTCGCCGGACGGGCGTCCACCGGCCACAGGTGGGCGGTCGTGGTGCCGGTACGGCGGTCGACCAGCAGTACGCGCTCGCTGAGGTCCGCCAGGCGCACCGAGCGGCGTCCGGCCAGCGGATCGTCCGCAGCCATCGCGCACAGCCTGCGTTCGAGCCCGACGATCGCCGAGTCGAAACGGCGGTCGTCCACGGGCCTGCGCACCACCGCGAGATCGCAGGCACCCTCGGCGAGTCCTGCCGTGGCCGAGTTGACGCGCACGAGGTGCAGTTCGGTCTGCGGGTGAAGTTCGCCCCAGCGCCGTTGGAAGGCGAGGGTGTGACGGCCGAGGGCCGACCAGGCGTAGCCGATCCGCAAACGGGCCGGGCCGGAGGTGGCCCCCCGGACCAGCTCGTCCACTTCGGCGAGCACCCGCCGGGCGTGCGCGACCACGCGCAGTCCGGTGCCGGTCGGGGTCACCTCGCGGGAGGTACGGCGCAGCAGTCGTACGCCCAGTGCGCGTTCGAGCGAGGCCAGCGTGCGGGACACGGCCGCCTGCGAGACGCCGAGGGCGATGGCCGCGTCGGTGAACGTGCCCTCGTCGACGATCGCGACGAGACACCGCAACTGGCGCAGTTCCACTTCATGCATGACCAAAGCGTATGGACAGTGGAGCAGATGCATTTTCCGCAAGGGCCGATGCTCTCGCACGATCGGACCATGCATGGAGCATCCGCACGCCCGGCGGCCGCGGTCACGCGCCGGGCCGGTCCGGCCTCCCCGGGCCCGAGGCGCGCCCGGACGAGCCCCGCCGGAGTCGCCACGATGGCCGGCAGCGGCCTGTCCAACCAGGTCGGCGCCGCGCTCGGCTCGCTCGCCTTCCCCGTACTCGGGCCCGTCGGTGTCGTCGCGGTGCGCCAGTACGTCGCCGCGCTCGTCCTGCTCCTCGTCGGCAGGCCGCGGCTGCGCGCCTTCACCTGGCGGCAGTGGTGGCCGGTCCTGCTGCTGGCCCTGGTGTTCGGCACCATGAACCTGTCTCTGTACACCGCCATCGATCGCGTCGGCCTCGGTCTCGCGGTGACCCTGGAGTTCCTCGGCCCGCTCGGCATCGCCCTGGCCGCCACCCGGCGGCGCGTCGACGCGTGCTGCGCGCTGGTCGCCACGGCGGGTGTCGTCACCCTGATGCGTCCCCGGCCGTCCACCGACTACGTCGGGATGTGCCTCGGTCTGCTGGCCGCCTGCTGCTGGGCGTCGTACATCCTGCTCAACCGCACCGTCGGCCGGCGCACGCCCGGAGCGCAGGGTTCGGCGGCGGCCGCCGCCGTGTCGGCGCTCCTGTTCCTGCCGGTCGGAGCCGTCGTCGCCGTCCGGCATCCGCCCACCGCGCAGTCCGCGGTCTGCGCGGTGGCCGCCGGTGTCCTGTCGTCCGCGGTGCCCTACCTCGCGGACCTGCTCACTCTGCGCCGGGTCTCGGCTCCGGCCTTCGGGCTCTTCATGAGCGTCAACCCCGTCCTGGCCGCCGTGGTCGGCCGGGTGCTCCTCGACCAGCACCTGGGGTGGGCGGAGTGGGCGGGCATCGGGGCCGTCGTGGCCGCCAACGCGGTCAGCATCACCGCACGCCGCGGCTGACGGACACCCCGCTCCCCCGCTCCCGGGTCCGCCGCGCGTCAGGACGACGGCGTGAGGCATAGCCCCCGCGCACTCACGTCGCGTCCCGTTCGCCGAGGTCCGGCGGCCCTTCGAACTCGCGCTGACGCCGAGGGCGGTGGAGAAGACAGTCAGGAGCGACGGTGCGGCGCGTGGGGGTGTCGCGGGTAAAAGCTCGCGAGAGTGGTCCCGTTACGGTTGCCAGGGCCGCCCGCGTCATCCCGCCGGCTTCGTGCGGCGCACGCTCCAGTCGAACCGGCCACGGCACACCACCGTGTCCGCCGCGTCGGTGATCGCGGCCTTGGTGCCGAGCCGGACCCGATCGGTCTCGCCCCGCCACAGCGGCTGAAGACTTCGCTCGGCGTCCTCGTCGAGTCGGCAGGAGGCCACAAGGCGTCCCCGGGCCGGGGCGAGGAACTCCAGGGCCGCCGCCGTACCGAGCGGCACGACTCCGTCGAGCGCGCGGGCGTGCGGGACCGACGCGATGAGGGCGCCGAGTCCGGCCGCGTCGAGCAGGGTGATCAGTCCGCCGGAGTGGAGGGAGCCGATCACGTTGGTCAGCTCCACGGGTGTCTCGCACACGATCTCGGCCGCGCCGTCCGCGGCCCGGATCACCTCGATCCGGGCCGTGCGATGCGCCGGAACGGTCTCCAGCAGCGTTCTGGCCAGTGCCGTCATGTCCATCCCGTCAGCCTGGCAGGCGGCAGTGGCGCTCGGGTGACCGCTGGGCGACGGCCGGTCGCCGCCGCCCCGGGCCTTCTGTCAGAACGGGTAGTGCGCGTGCCGGGTGGCGAGGGTGACCCAGCGGGTGTTGGAGAACGCCTCGATGCCCCACCGTCCGCCGAAGCGGCCGTACCCGGAGGCCTTCACCCCGCCGAAGGGGGCCTGGGGCTCGTCGGCCACGGACTGGTCGTTGATGTGCACGATACCGGTGCGCACCCGGCGGGCGACGGCCAGCCCGTGGGTGGCGTTCTCGGTGATGATTCCGCAGGTCAGGCCGTTCTCGGTGTCATTGGCGAGCGCCACCGCGGTGTCGTCGTCCGTGAACGTCTCCAGCACGCAGACCGGGCCGAAGGACTCGGTGAAGTAGAGCTCCGCGTCCTTCGGTACGCCGGTGAGGACGGTCGCCGGGTACACCGCTCCCTCGGGCTCACCGCCGGTCAGCACGTCGGCGCCCTTGGCCACGGCGTCCTTCACCAGCGCGGCCAGCCGCTGCGCGGACCGTGCGCTGATCAGCGGGCCGACCACCGTCCGCGGATGCGCGGGGTCGCCCGCCCGCAGCGAGGCCACCTTCTGCACGAACTTCTCGGTGAACTCCTCGGCGAGCGACTCGTGGACCAGGATCCGGTCGCCCGACATACAGATCTGCCCGGAGTTCATGAACACGCTGAAGGTGGCCGCGTCGACGGCATGGTCGACGTCGGCGTCGTTCAGCACGAGTACGGCGTTCTTGCCGCCCAGTTCCAGGACAGCGGGCTTGAGATGACGCGCCGCGAGCTCGCCGATGATCCGCCCCACTCCGGTCGAGCCGGTGAAGTTCACCGCGCGCACCCGGTCGTCGCCGATCAGCGCCTCGGCGATCTCGGCCGCGTCCTCCCGGGCGTTGGTGACCACGTTGAGCACTCCGTCCGGCAACCCCGCCTCCCGCAGGAGGTCGGCGATGAGCAGACCGCAGGCGATCGGCGCGTCCTCGCTCGGCTTGACGACCACCGTGTTGCCTGCGGCGAGCGGTGCCGCCACTGCCCGTACGCCGAGGATGACCGGTGCGTTCCACGGCGCGAACGCGGCCACGACGCCGAGGGGTTCGCGCACCGCGAGGCCGAGCGCTCCCTCCTCCTGGGCGCTGAGCACCTCACCGCGCGGCGCGGTGATCGCGGCCGCGGCCTCACGCAGGATGTTCGCCGCCAGGGACACGTTGAAGTAGGCCCACGGCCGGGTGGCGCCCGCCTCGTGGGCCATGGTCTCGGCCACCTGCTCGCCCCGGGCGTCCAGCAGGTCGGCCGCCTTGAGGAAGATCGCCCGGCGGGCGAAGGGCGCGAGGGCCGCCCAGTCCTCGAAGGCCGCGTCCGCGGCGTCCACCGCCCGCCGTACGTCCTCGGGGCCCGCCGCCGCGAGGGTCGCGTACACCTCGCCGGTGTAGGGGTTGACGTCGACGGTGGTGCGGGCGGACGCGGCGGGCACGTCCTTGCCGCCGATGAGGAGTTCGCGGGTGAGGGGCATGGCGGCTTCCTTCGGTACGGGCTGGGGCGGCAGGAGGACCAGGCGAACCGCGCGGCTTGTTCGCCTGGTGAAATCCCATTCGCTGATCCCCCGCGATGCTCCGGTGGGCCTCCGGGAATGTCAAGGCCCCCGGCGTCTTGCGGCCGGGGGCCCTGTCACACTGCGGTCGCGGGCCGCGCCGCCCTCAGGACTCGACGGCCGGCAGCAGCCCCGTCGCGGGCGCGGCCAGGTCGGTGGCCTGATGGAGCTGTTGGAGGTCGTTCAGGTGGTTCAGCCCCGCGAGTTGGCCGGAGACCGTCGGGATCTCCTCGCTGTACTGGGCCGGGACACCGGTGCGGGGCACTGAGTCGAGCAGGGTGACCGGGTTGAGCCTGCCCGCGTCCTGGGGCGCGGTGGCCGCGCCGGCCACCGGCGCGGCCAGGCCCGTGACGCCCACGGCGAGACCGACTGCGGCGACGATGCGTCGTGTTGAGATCATGCCCCAGCAACGTCACGGGGCTACGGACGGTCACGGGCAGCACCTCGGCCCTCACCCGCAAGGGGCACAGTCCGCTGCGCTTGCCGGGCCCCTGTCAGCGGGGGACGCTCGATGAAGAGGCCCTTCACGACCCGCCGCTCCCCGGGCCGGGCCCTCGACGGAGGTCAGGCATGGGACGAGTAGGAAGACAGCGGCGTCTGAAGTTCCAGGTCGGCTCGCGGCTCTCCTGGACCTTCTCCGCACGGGCGGAACTGGGCCGGCAGGGCCGGTCTTCGCTGCCATCACCCGTTTACGCGGCAGGTCTGCGCGCGTCCGTATCCCTTCTGCGTTCGGTGCTGCGAGCCGCGCGCCCCCACCCCTGTCCGCCGGCCCGTCGTGCCGTTCGCAGGGGTCGCACCCGGCATCGGTGAGGCGCGTCCGCACCCTCCGCCGTCTCGCCGTGGCCTGCGGCCGACGGCCCGGCCGAGCCTCAGGCGCCCGGCAGCCACCCGGCCGGCCGCAGTATGCCCAGCAGTTGCCGGACCAGTTCGTCGACGATCTCGTCGAGGGTCGCGTCCACCCAGCCGGCCCGCCAGTCGTGCAGCAGGCCGTTGACGCTGCCGATGAACGCCGTGGCCGCGATCCGGTAGTCGCGGGGCGCCGCCTCGCCGTGCGCCGCCGCCTCGGCGGCCTCCGCGCAGATG
Organism: Streptomyces sp. NPDC046900; assembly: GCF_040644975.1. NCBI lineage: Bacteria > Bacillati > Actinomycetota > Actinomycetes > Kitasatosporales > Streptomycetaceae > Streptomyces > Streptomyces sp. NPDC046900. Next base: position 64,654 of record NZ_JBEYXD010000034.1, read on the forward strand.
AAGTCCACCCAACGGGACCGGCGTTCGAGCCGCTGCTCCTCCAGTCGCGGGCTGACGCCGATGATCTCGACGAAGGCGATGCGGATCCGGCGCGGATCGGAGGTGACGTTCGCGGCGTACGCCCGGAAGACCGCGGCGGCCCGCTCCGCGAGCGGCCGGTCGCGGGCCCCGGCCAAAGCGGCGGTCGCGGCCTCCTCCGCCCAGTCGTTGACCTGGAGGTGCAGCGCGGCCAGCACGTCCTCGAGGGTGTGGAACTCCTCGTAGAACTGACGCGTCGACAGGCCCGCCGCCTCGCTCAGTGCGGCGACGGTAGTGGCACGGAAGCCCGGCCTGTCACCGAAGAGTTGCAGCGCGGCGCCCAGGAACCGCCGGCGCCGCTCCGCCTGGCGCTCCTCGGCCGATCTGCCGCCGTACCGGCCCGTTGGCTGCCTGAGCCTGCCCGCCACCCGCTCCCCCTCGTCGCTCACTGATCCGTTCGACCGTTGCTCGATTTTGTCGCGTACGGAGTCTTGTGGAGAGGGCCACCCCTTCCTTACTTTCCAGTAAGTCCACTGTGAACGCGGGCGTATTCAGATTCCCGAACTGCGGCACCCCCGGCTCCCCGAGCCGACCCTCCGACGCTGCTTGTCATGCCTAGATCAGGATTGACTCCACAGATGGGACCCCCCATGTCCGTGCTCAGACCCCGCCACCTCCTCTCCTTCGCCGCCGCCCTCGCCCTGACCGCCGGCGGAACGGCCACGGCCGCCTCCGCGCAGGACTCCCCCGCCGCGCTGCGCGAGGTGATGTTCGTCGGCAACAACTGGGACGGCACCGCCGACGTCATCAAGTCCACCGGAGACTTCGCCAGGATCGGCCGCGTCGACGTGATCCCGGACAAGGCACAGCGAATGGCGGAGATCAACGCCGATCCGATCAAGTGGATCTACTTCATGGCCATCCGCAACAGCGTCGGCGAGGGCCACGACCAGTTCGTCGACGACATGTACTCCACGCCCGACGGAAGGTCCATGGTCGTCTCGCGGCCCAGCTTCGCCGACGTCGTCTCCATCGACCTCGCGACGGGGAAGATCAACTGGCGTTTCCCCGTGGCCGGTTACCGCGCCGACCACATGGCGGTCTCCCCCGACGGCACCAGAGTCGCGGTCTCCGCGTCCACCGCGAACAAGGTGCAGGTGCTGGACATCGGCACCGGCAGGCAGCTGGGCGAGTTCGCCACGGGCGACAAGCCGCACGAGAACATCTTCACCAAGGACGGCAAGTACATCTGGAACATGGCCATCGGCGACGTCAACACCGCGCTCGACGACCCGGCCTGGGACTGGACGAAGGGCGACCGGCACATCACGGTCGTCGACGCCACCACGTTCAAGCAGGTCAAGGTCATCGACATGCGGAGCCGGCTGGACGCGATCGGGCTCAAGGACTTCTCCGACGCCGTGCGGCCCGCGGCCTTCAGCCCCGACGAGTCCAAGCTCTACTTCCAGGTGTCGTTCTTCAACGGCTTCCTGGAGTACGACGTGGCCGCCGACCGGATCACCCGGGTGAAGACCCTGCCGAAGAACCCGGCCACCAGCGAGGACCGTACAACATGGGTGAACGACTCGCGGCACCACGGCATCTCGATGAACCCGTCCGGCACCGAGCTGTGCGTCGCGGGGACGATGGACGACTACGCGACGGTCGTCAACCGCGCCACGCTCCAGGAGGGCCCGCTCGTCACCGCGTCCAAGCCCTACTGGGCGACGGTGAGCGGTGACGGCAAGGACTGCATCATCTCGGAGAGCGGCGCCGACCAGGTCACCGCGATCGACTTCGCCACGGGCCAGAAGGTGACCTCGGTCCCGGTCGGCGACCACCCTCAGCGGGTGCGCCTCGCACACGTCCCGGCCGACTGGACGGGCCCTTCCGCCGGCTGACCTCCTCCGCCCGCCGCACCGACGGCTCCGTCCGCACCGGGCTCAGCAAAGACGCGGACGGAGCCGTCGCCCCGTCCGCGCACCCCGGGCGGTGGCCGGAGCGAGCGGCTCATCCCTCGAGCCGGCGTGTCACGTTCAGCAGATACTCCTTCCGGTTCAGCGGGTTGTGGTCGGTGCGCGGCCGGCTGGGCGACGACCCGCCCGCGACGGCTGCGTAGTGGCCGAAGTCGCTCTCCAGCTCCCCTTCACCCCGCGTCAGTCCCGGCAACTGCTGCTCCAGGGAGTGCACCTGGGCCGCCGGGACCGTGCCCCGCAGGACGCAGAGGGTTCCCCTCGTCCCCGTCGTCCGGGGCAGGGCCCGCATCGCGGCCAGCGCCGGCAGCAGGGCGCCGAGCGTGTCAGCCGGAGCCTCGATGCGGAAGTCGTGCATCGGCTCGTACACCCGGGTTCCCGCCCGGCGCAGCGCCTCGATCAGCACGAGCGGGGTCAGTCCTCGGAAGTCCGCGCCGGTGCTCGACATGCTCTTGTCGAATCCCTGGTGGGCATGGCTCTGGCGGGGCGAGTAGCCGGAGTGGGTCATGGTGACCGTGCAGTCGGTCACCTCCCAGCCGTGCAGCCCCTGTCCGAGCGTCTCCCGCACCGTGTCCTCGACGGCTTTGAAGAAGGCGTACGGCATCGAGCCCAGCTCCACCTCCAGCCGGAAGTCCACGCCGGAGCCGACCGGGGCGGGATCGACGCGGAGTCCGACCGTGGCGAGGAACGGGTTCGGGTCCTTCTTGTTGAACTCCACGGCCGCTCCCGTGCCGGCCGGCCGCTCGATGCACAGGGGCGTCGTCTCCCGGAAGGTGACCTCCAGGGCGAATTCATCGGCGAGCGTGGCCTGGACGACCTCCTTCTGCACTTCTCCGTACAGCGACACGGAGGTCTCCTGCCGCACCTCGTCGTGCCTGAGGTCGATCAGCGGGTCCTGCTCGGCGAGCCGGATGAGCGCGAGGTGCAGGGCCCTTGTGTCGACGCCGGGTCCCGGCACCACAACGGTCTCCAGTGTCGGCGGCGCGAAGAACTGTCCAGATGCCTTCCTCGGTACGCCGATGTCGTCCCCGATCCTGATGTCGGCGAGTCCCCGCAGCTTGCCGATCCGGCCCGCCTGCAGGGCGTCGCCGCGGGCGTCCTCGCCGTCGTCGAAGACGCTGATCGCGGTGACTCTGCCCTCCCCGCGCCCGTCGCCGAAGGGCACGCGGTCGCGGACGCGGAGCGTTCCGGTGAACATCCGCGCGTACGCCACCTTCTCCCCGGCGGGGCCCCGCTCGATCTTGAACACGGTGGCCGAGAGGGGTTCGTCAGGCGCGCCGCCGGCGGCGGGCAGCAGTTCCCTGATGCCGCGGATCAGCGCGCCCACCCCCGCCCCGGTGATGGCGGACCCGAAGTACACGGGGTGCACCAGGGACTGGTGAGTCTGGTCGACGAGAGCCCTGTACAGGTGCTCGTGGTCCAGGGCGTCCTCGATGTACGCCGACAGCAGCGCATCGTCGTGGTCGGCGAGCACGTCGATCGCCGACGGGACCAGGCCGGGTACGAAGTGCGCCTCAGGGGTACCCAGTTCGCCGGTGCGTCCCATCGGCACGACCCCCACGGACAGGCGTTGGGACAGTGCCCGCAGCACGCCCTCCTCCTGGGCCCCACGCCGGTCGATCTTGTTGACGAAGATGAGTGTGGGGATCCGCAGCCGCCGCAGCGTCCGCATCAGGACGCGCGTCTGCGCCTGGACGCCCTCGACGGCCGAGACGACGAGCACCGCGCCGTCGAGCACGCTCAGCACCCGTTCCACCTCGGCGATGAAGTCGGGGTGACCGGGCGTGTCGATCAGGTTGACGGTGATGTCGTCGAGCGCGAACGAGACCACGGCGGACTTGATGGTGATCCCGCGCTGCTTCTCCAGCGCGAGCGAGTCCGTCCGGGTGCTGCCGTCGTCCACGCTTCCGAGTTCGTCGGTCACCCCGGCCGAGTGCAGCAGCCGCTCGGTAAGGCTCGTCTTACCGGCGTCTACATGCGCCAGGATTCCCAGATTCAGAGTGTGCGGGTTGCGCGTGTGCACCAAGCGTCATGTCCTTCGAAATGGGAGTGGTTCCTTCCTGGGTGGACATGAACGCTGTGCGCATTGCCGCTCCTCGGCCTCGACGACTGATCCCGTGCAGTGCAGCAGGACCCCGTCGGCCACGGCAACGGATTAACCTTCAACGAAACGGCGTCCGCGGCGGGCACGGCCCCACCGCGGTCCGCCCCACACCGCGCCCTCCCGGCGTGTCGGGCCGTTCGCGGCGTGGGCGGATCCGGTGGCCCCGTACGCTGACGGCCTGCCGTCCGTCACCCGCCCTGCGGCACCCGGCCGGTGAACGGCGGCTCGTCCTCCCCCGCCCCCAGAGCGATCCGGCCCCGTCGCGGGCCGGGCGCGCCTCCCCCACCGGCTCGCGCACCGGGTGCTCCGGACCTGCTCTCAGGGCCCGCCCCGAGCACGTGCCCGGGCCACCGGTGTGGACGCGCTCGCCGAGAGGCCGGGCACCGCCGCACGGAAGACTTGCGGTGCAGGTGACAGGAGCGGACCGTGACCGATGGAGGACGTGATGCGTGAGATCCTTCCGGCGCTGCACCGGTGGTACGCGGCGGGGTCCCCGTTCGGACTCGCCACGGTGGTCACCGTCAGCGAAAGCGCTCCGCGCGGCCCGGGCGCCGCGATGGCCGTCGGTGCCGGCGACGACGTGGTGGGCAGCGTCTCGGGCGGCTGTGTCGAGGGCGCCGTGTTCGAACTGGCGCAGGAGGTGATCGAGTCGGGCGAGGCCCGTCTCGAGACCTTCGGCTACAGCGACGAGGACGCGTTCGCCGTGGGGCTCACCTGCGGCGGGCGGATCACACTGCTGGTGCGCCGGGTGACGCCGCAGGAGGACGTCTCCTTCGGGGCGGTGGCCGAGTCGGTGGCCGCCGGGCGTCCGGTGACGGTGGCGACGGTGATCGACGGTCCCGCGCCGCGTGGGGCCACGCTCGCCGTATGGGCCGACGAGGTGGCGGGGTCACTGGGGTCGACGGGCCTGGACGTGGCGGTCACGGCCGACGCGCGCGGCGAGCTCGCTCTGGGCGCCACCGGGCGGCGGCACTACGGCCCGCACGGCGAGCGGCGCGAGGACGCCGTCTCCGTGTTCCTGCACTCCTTCGCGCCACCACCGCGGATGCTGGTCTTCGGCGCCATCGACTACGCGGCCGCGGTCGCCCGTATCGGCGACTTCCTCGGCTACCGGGTCACGGTGTGCGACGCCCGCCCCGTCTTCGCCACGCCGAAGCGGTTCCCCGAGGGCGTGGAGGTCGTCGTGGACTGGCCGCACCGCTATCTGCACGCCACGGCCACCGACGACCGCACGGTGATCTGCGTGCTGACCCACGACCCGAAGTTCGACGTGCCCCTGCTGGAGGAGGCGCTGCGCCGGCCCGCCGCGTACATCGGGGCGATGGGCAGCCGCCGCACCCATGAGGACCGGATGAGCCGGCTGACGCAGTCCGGGCTCTCACCGGCCGAGCTCGCCCGGCTGCGCTCGCCGATCGGTCTGGACCTCGGGGCGCGCACGCCCGAGGAGGTGGCGGTGTCCGTCGCCGCCGAGATCGTCGCACTGCGCTGGGGAGGCAGCGGTACGCCACTGGCGGCGACGGACGGCGCGATCCATGCCGGCCGGACCGGTCGCGAGCCGTCGTAGCAGGCAATCCGCCGGCGCTACGGCACCCCGGGACGCGCCGCGTCGACCGCGACGGGCGGCCGGGCTCAGGTGTCCGCCGACCGCCCGGGCCGCGGCGGCAGCCGGTGCAGCACCACGTCGGTCAGTGCGCCGTCGGTCACGGTCGCGGTCATGTACGTGCAGTGGGGCTGGCGGCGACGGTCGGTCGGGGAACCCGGATTGAGCAGGCGCAGCCCGCTGTCCGCCGTGCTGTCCCAGGGAATGTGGCTGTGCCCGAAGACCAGCACGTCGAGATCGGGGAAGCGCTCGGCGCAACGGCGTTCCCGGCCCTGGGCGGCGCCGGTCTCGTGGACCACTCCGAGGCGCACGCCGTCGAGTTCGGCGCGGGCCACCTCGGGGAGGAGGGCCCGCAAGTCCGGGCCGTCGTTGTTGCCGTGGACCCCGATCAGCCGGGCGGACCGGCTCTCCAGCAGGTCCAGGGTGGCGACGTCCACCCAGTCTCCGGCGTGGATCACCACATCCACGTGCGGGAGTTCGGCGAGCAGCCGCGCGGGCAGTTCCCTGGCGTGTTTGGGGAGGTGGGTGTCGGACATGAGGAGCAGGCGCACGATGTCAGGGTGTCACGCCGGACGGGCCCGGTCCTGCCCGCGAGCTCTGTGCCGGGTGTGCGGCGTGGGCCCGGAGAGCCGGGCTCAGGTGCGCTCCGGCGACGGCGCCTGCGCCTGCGTCAGGGCGAGGTCCGCCCACACCTGCTTGCCACCGCTGACCGGCACTGTGCCCCACGCCGTCGACATGGCCTCGACGAGCCAGATGCCCCGGCCGCCCGTGGCCTCCCAGCCGATGCTCGTCGGCCTGACCGGGGTGCGTGGCGAGGCGTCGGCGACCGCGATGCGCAGCCGGTGGTTGAAGAGGGTGAGGTCGAGGCGGACCGGGCCTTCGGTGTGGACCAGGGCGTTGGTGACCAGTTCGGAGACGAGGAGGAGCACCGCGTCGAGTTCCTCGGTCGCATTCCAGGTGCGGAGGGTCCGGCGGGTGAAGCGGCGGGCGTGGCGGACCGCCTCGGGGACCCGCCACACCGTCCAGCTCTCGCGCAGCGGACGCACCGCCATGCCGTCGTAGCGCATGAGGAGGAGGGCGACGTCGTCGCTGCGGTTGGCACCGGTGAGCAGGGCGTCCGCGACGAGCCCGAGGTGCCCGGGATCGGCGGCGGACAGTTCGCGGGCCATCCGGGCGAGGCCGTCCTCGATGTCCACGTCGGCGGACTCGACCAGACCGTCGGTCGTCAGGGCGAGGACCGTCCCGGGCTGCAGCCGCAGCGGGCTCATCGGGAAGTCGGCCCGGGTGAGGACGCCGAGGGGCGGTCCGCCCTCCGACTCGGCGATCTCCGTCCTGCCGTCCGGGTGCCGGAGCACGGGCGGAATGTGGCCGGCGCGGACGCACCAGGCACTGCCCTCCTCCATGTCGACGTCGACGTAGCAGCAGGTGGCGAAGAGATCGGACTCCATGTCCACCAGGAGCCGGTTGGCATGGGAGACGACGACGTCCGGAGGGTGGCCCTCGGCGGCGTAGGCACGCAGCGCCGTGCGCATCTGGCCCATCAGGGTGGCGGCACCGGCGTTGTGTCCCTGGACGTCGCCGATGACGAAGGCCACGTGGTTGTCGGGCAGCGGGATCACGTCGTACCAGTCGCCGCCGAGCTCCAGCCCCGCGGTGGTGGGCAGATAGCGGGCGACGGCGACCGCGCCCGGCAGCTCGGGCAGACGGCGCGGGAGGAGGGCGCGCTGGAGCATGCCGATCAGTTCGTGCTCGGCGTCGAAGGCGTGGGCGCGCACCAGGGCCTGTCCGGCGAGGCCCGCCACCGCGGTGAGCAGGGCGCGCTCGTCCGCACCGAAGTCGTGCGGGCTGTCCCAGCCGATCAGGCAGGCACCGGCCATGGTGCCCGCGGCGGGCAGCGGCAGCACGGCGAGGCCGCCGGGGCCGACCTCCGCGACCGCGGGCTCCAGCTCGGTGCCGGCGGGCCAGACCGCGGGGCGGCCCTCCCGCAGCGCGGCGGCGAGGGTGGGCATGGCCCGCACGGGCGCGTCCGGCCACTCCGAGCGCCACTCCGTCCGCCACACCTCGGGCCACGCCTCCGGTTCCGGCGGGTCGAGGAAGGTGACGACGAGCCGGTCGGACTCCAGCTCGGCGAGGGCCACACGGTCGGCCTTGAGCGGTTTGCGGAGGGCACCGATCACGGCCATGCTCACGTCCCGGACCGTGCCCGCGGTGGCGAGGTCCGCCGCCAGCCGCTGGATACGGGTGACGTCGCTGACCGCTGGACGCAGCTTCGAGGCGTCGATGACGGTGCCGACCAGCCGGGCCGACCGGCCCTCCCCGCCGGGGAGCATGCGCCCGCGCAGCCGCAGCCACTTCGGCTCGCCTGAGGGCTTGAGGATGCGGAACTCCAGTTCCCGGTCGCCGAGGGACATGTGGTCTGCTTCGACCACGGACATCAGGGAGGGCACGTCCTCCGGCACGGTCCGGGCCAGGAGGGTCTCGACCCGGCCGTCGAACTCGTCCTGGGCGATACCGAACAACTCCAGCATCTCGTCGTCGACCTCGACCCGGCCGCTGTCCACGGCGAGGCTGAACGAGCTTCCGGACGGCTCGACCACATCGCCCTCGGCGCGGGCGGGTCCGGTGATGGCGTCGGCGAGAAGCCGCAGACAACCGCGCTCCTCGGCGTCGAACCCGTCCAGCCTGTCGCTGACCGCGACCAGCCACCCTGCGTCCGGAAGCGGCAGGACGGCCAGCGAGAAGTCACCTCCCGGCAGCCGTTCGGCCTCGGCGCAGCGGGCGAGGTCCTCGGCGGTGAGCCACACGGGCTTCCTGGAGCGGTGCACGCGCGCCGCCGGGCCGTCGTCGGAGAGGGAGTAGGTGTCGCGCAGTCCGTACAGAGTCCGCGGCACACCGACCGACTCGGTGAGGCACAGTTGGCCGCCGTCCTCCGCCGGGGCGTAGACGGCGGCGAGGGCCGCACCGGCGAAGACGAGGGCCTGTTCGAGGACGCGGCGCAGGCGTTCGCGCGGGTCGAGGTCCGTGGTGAGGGTCTTGAGGGCAAGTTCGGCACGGAGCGATCTCGTTCTGCGCACCGCAGCGCCCTCACTGCCCATTTTGCAATTACAGCGCTTCCGCGACGTCGGCGCAGCCCCTGTGCGCAACCCGGTACGCGCAAACGTCGACGGGCGAGATGCGGCCGCCGTGCTCGTGTTCAGCCGCGTTCCTGGGGGTGACAGGGCCAGTCTGGGACCCGCGAGCAGTCCTACCGTGGTCCTATGAACAGCACAAACGCGCTCGGCGACTTCCTTCGCGCCCGGCGGGCCCAGGTGCGGCCCGAGGATGTGGGGATCACCGGTGGCGGGCTGCGCCGCGTCCCCGGGCTGCGCCGCGAGGAGGTGGCGACGCTCGCCGGTATCAGCTCCGACTACTACCTGCGTCTGGAGCAGGGGCGCGACCGCAATCCGTCCGTGCAGGTCCTCCGGGCGCTCGCCCGCGTCCTGGGCCTGGACGACGACACGACCACGCATCTGATCGGCCTGGCACAGCCCCAACAGCCCCGCGCCCGAAAGCACTCCGCGCGGGACGAGAAGGTCCCGGTGAGCATCCGTCAGCTCATCGAGGGCTGGACGGGCAATCCGGCCTATGTGCAGAACAGGTTCACCGACATCCTCGCTGTCAACGCACTCGCCGCGGCCCTCTCCCCCCACTACGCGCCCGGCGTGAACCTGCTGCGGGCCGTGTTCCTGGACCCCGCCGAGCGGGATCTGCGCCGCGACTGGGAAGAGGCCACCGCCGAGGGCGTGGCGAGTCTGCGCGCGCACGTGGGCTCCGAGGTCGACGATCCGCGACTCGTCGAGCTGGTCGGCGAGTTGTCCGTGCGCAGCGAACGCTTCCGGCTGCTGTGGGGCCGTCATGACGTGCTGCCCCGACGCGGCCGCCTCAGCAGGCTGACCCACCCCGAGGTCGGTGACCTGGAGCTGCACTCGAACAAATTCGAGATCGGTGGGACGGACGGGCTCACCCTCGTCGTCTTCCACGCCGAACCGGGCAGCCGCAGCGCCGAACTGCTGGCGCTGCTGGCCAGTCTGCACGCCCCCGGCGGGCGACCGGCCGACCCGGACACGTCGGCGCACGATGCGCGTACCGGCCGCGGCTCCGCCGCCTCCGGCGGGGGCCGCGGAAGCCGGGGCGGGCGGCGAGCCGGGCCTCGTTCTGCTTCCGGCGACGGAGGGTGAACGCCCCTGACCGGGCGGCATCCGAGGTCCGCGGCGTCGCGCGTGCGACGCACGCCTGCCCGACCGGCGGACGCGCGCCGGCGCGGTCCGGCCGTCGCGGTGCCGACCGCAACAGGGCGACTTTGCTCATTTTGCGGACGCCAACGCCCGCATGCGGCCTGCTGAACACACGGAAGCGGTCCGGCCCTCCCGCCGGGGCCGGACCGCTTCCGCGGCCGCGCAGGAACCGCTACGGCGTCCCGGTCACTGACCCGACACCAGTCCCGAGCCGTCGCCGACGCCGCTGCTCTGCGACTGGCCCGACGGGTCCGCCGTGCCGCTCGACTGGCCGCCCGGGCTCGCCGTCTGCTCACCCGCGCTCGGGTCGACGGCTCCGGACCGGTCGCCCGTGCCAGAGCCGGCCGCGCCGCCCGCGCCGAGCGTCGCGCCGGTCGCCTGGAGCGCTGTGGTCACCGGCTGGAAGAAGATCTCGCCGCCCGTGGTGCAGTCGCCGCTGCCGCCCGAGGTCAGGCCGACGGCGCCGCCGTCCTGGGTGAACAAGGAGCCGCCGCTGTCGCCGGCCTCGGCGCAGACGTCGGTCTGGATGAGACCGGTGACGGTGTCGACGCCGTTGGGGTCGGTCTCGCTCTGGAAGTTGACGGTGGCGTCGAGGCCCGTGACGGTCCCGTCGTGCAGACCTGTGGTGCTGCCCATCCGGAAGACCTGCTGGCCCACCACCGCGTCGGCGGCCTGGTTGATCTGGACCGTCTGCCCGTTGCCGACGTTGACCTCGCTCGGGGCCTGGGTGTTCGGGTCGTCGTACTTGACGAGCGAGAAGTCACCGTTGCCCGGGAAGGTGGCCTGGTCGACCGTGGCGATCGGCCGGCCGTTCTGCGAGTCGGACCACTGCTTGGCCGCGACTCCGCAGTGACCGGCCGTCAGGAAGGCCGGGCTGCCGTCGCTCGCCGTGACGTTGAAGCCGAGGGAGCAGCGGACGCCGCCGCCGTTCACCTGGGCGAAAATGGCGTCGCCACCGGACACGAACGTCTTGAAGGTGCCGGCGGACTTCTTGACGGTCGCGACGCCCGAGCCGAGGTTCTTGACCGTCGACTGCAGCGTGTTCCACTCGGAGCCGGTGACGGTGCTGTCGGCGGTGACCCGGATCTCGTTGGTCTTCGGGTCGACGGACCACGCGGTGCCGGGGATCGTCGCCCTGGTCCGGAGGGTCTTCGCGGCGGTCTGGAGCGCGGCGGTGCTGTTGCGCACCTGGTTGGGGACCGCGCCCGCCTTTCTGATGGCGTTGACGACGTTGCTGTCGTTGCCGACCACGTTGACGATGATCTGCTGCTTGTCCGCACTGTAGTAGGAGCCCGCAAAGGCGTCACCGAGTTGGGAGGCCAGCTGCGAGGCGAGGTCCGAGACGTCGCCGGCCTTGAACGTCCTGGGGGCGGCGTCCGTCGACGAGTCCGTCTGGGAGGCGTTGGCGTTGGGCAGCAGAAGGGCCGCAGCTCCGAGCGCCGCCACGCTTCCCGCCGCGATCGCGGCCTTGCGCTTGGGTATGCGTTTGTGACTCAACTCTTGACCTCCTGGGACGGGGTGCGTTGCCGCCGTCCGGCAGCTGACTGGGCGCCTGGATGCCTGTTGATACGCGCGCGTCACGGGGGCCGTTCAATCGCTCTTGCAACTGGCCGAGTTGGCGTATGCGAAAGCGTGAAATAGGTGGCAAACACGTCTGACGGAGCGCGGCGGGGGGAAAGAATCGCGCATGACTCCAGCCGAAGCCGACAAGCTCCTCTCCGACAACTTCGCCCCCTGGGTGCTCGAACTGGGCCTGAGCGTGGTGGAACTAAACGACCGACGGACCGTCCTGCGACTGCCGTGGTCCACCCGGCTCGCCCGGGAGGGCGGCGGTCTTTCGGGACAGGCGCTGATGGCCGCGGCCGACACGGCCACGGTGATCGCGGTCTCGGCGGCGCGCGGCGGCTTTGTGCCGATGACGACGGTCCAGCAGTCGACCAGCTTCCAGCGCGCGGTCATGGACGCCGACGTACTGGTGGAGGTCGTACTCACCAAGCTCGGCCGACGCATGGCCTTCGCCGACGTGACGATGACCGCGGAGGGCGAGACGGAGATCGCGGCGCGGGCCGGCACGGTGTACGCGCTGCTCGGCTGAGGACGCCCCGCGGACACCTGCCGAGGGCCTTTCGGACACCGTACGCCACCGGCCGGTGACGCAAGGTGGCGGACGCATGACGGAATCCCGGCTTCAGGGAATCTGCACACCGATTACTCAAGCAAGTCACCGTGTACGGCAGATCTGCACAGTCGCGCGCCGGGGGACGCGCCATTGGAGCGGACTGTCCCATTCGGCCCCGCGGCTACAAGGCGCCGTGTGCGCCGATGCCGCGCAGCATGTGAAGAAGTCGCCTCAAAGACGTGCGCAAGCCTGCACGGATCGCTCTCCGGCTACGTCAATTGCCCTGGTGAGAGCGATGGTTGAGTGGAATCGCCGAGCGTCGGCGTGCTTTGATCCGTTGCACCGCGGGGCCGCCGAGGATGCACCCGGCAACGGGTTCCCGGCGCCTGCGGACCGCGGCCGGACGTCTGTCCCCAGAGACGGGCCGCTCTCCCCTTGTGAATACCCATATGAAGGGAAGTTCCATCATGAACTCCACCCCCCAGGTTGAGACCGCCGAGATCTCGGACGCCGAGCTGGACGCCGTGTCCGGTGGCCTGTCCCTCAACGCCGTCGGCACCGTCACCGGCCTGGTGGACGGCGTCGCCCCGGTCTCCGGCCTGGTCGGCACGGGTGTCGGCACCGTCGAGGGTGTCACCGGCCTGAACACCGCTCCGGTCACCCAGCTGGTCGCCGGTCTCTGATCGCGCCCCTGCGCCGCTGAGTCCCGGAACCGCATACCGGTTCCGGGACTCACGGATGCCGTGAATCGGTCGGCTCGCACACGGGCCGGCTCCCCCGTTGACCCGGCTCACCCGAGCCGGCTCCCAGTCACCCGCAGGTGAGGGAAAGTTCCGTGCAGTTCCGCCAACAGGCCCTCGCCAAGCTGCAGTCGCCCGAAGAGCTCGACCTCCCGGTGCGCTTCGCCCGCCCCCAGGGCTGGTTCGTACTGACGGTCACGGTGGCCGCCATGGCCGCCGCCTCCGTGTGGGCTGTGACGGGCTCCGTGGCCTCCACGGTCAGCGCTCCCGCCATCCTCACGCATGGGGAGGGCAGTTACATCCTGCAGAGCCCCGTGGCCGGGCAGGTCACCGCGGTCCTCGCCAAGGAGGGAGAGCGGCTGCCCGCCGACTCCCCCGTGCTGCAGGTCCGCACCAGCCAAGGCGATTCGGTGGTGCGCACGGTCGCCGCGGGGCGGGTCACCGCGCTCGCCGCGACCATCGGCCAGATCATCCAGACCGGCGCGAACGTCGCCGCAGTGGAGAAGGTCGCGCACGCGTCGGACCCGCTGTACGCGACGGTGTACGTCCCCGCCGAGAACGCCGCCTCCATCCCCGCCGACGCCGCCGTCGACCTCACCGTCCAGTCGGTGCCTGCGCAGGAGTACGGCGTGCTGCGCGGTCATGTGAAGTCCGTGGACCGCACCCCCCAGTCGGCGCAGCAGATCGCCGCGTTCCTCGGGGACAGCCAGCTGGGCGAGCAGTTCACCAAGAAGGACCGGCCGGTGGCCGTGCTCGTGCGGCTCGACTCCTCGTCCCGCTCGAAGAGCGGCTACAAGTGGTCGTCCGCGGACGGCCCCCCATTCGCCCTCTCCTCCATGACCCTGGCCACGGGTTCGATCCGCTTGGCCGATCAGCGTCCCGTCGATTGGCTGCTGCCGTGACCGCTCCCCAGGACACCCTGCCCCCGGTGCGGGGCAGACGCCGTGCCGCGCCGCCGCCGAAGCGCACCGTTCCCAAGGGCAGGCGCAAGACCGTGCGCACCCCCACCGTGCTGCAGATGGAGGCCGTGGAGTGCGGTGCCGCCTCCCTGGCGATGGTGCTCGGCCACTACGGCCGGCACATCCCGCTCGAGGAGCTCCGCATCGCCTGCGGCGTCTCCCGCGACGGCTCGCGCGCCAGCAACCTCCTCAAGGCGGCCCGCAGTTACGGCCTGACGGCCAAGGGCATGCAGATGGACACGGCCGCGCTCACCGAGGTGAAAGCACCCGCGATCCTGTTCTGGGAGTTCAACCACTACGTCGTCTACGACGGCATGGGCCGCCGCTTCGGCCGCCGTGGCGTGTACATCAACGACCCGGGCAAGGGCCGCCGCTTCGTGCCCATGGAGGACTTCGACACCAGCTTCACCGGCGTCGTCCTGGTGATGGAGCCGGGTGAGGGCTTCACCAGGGGCGGCCGCAGGCCGGGCATCCTCGGTGCCATGCCGGCCCGGCTGCGCGGCACGTCGGGCACCATGCCCGCCGCCGTCCTGGCGAGTCTCCTCCTGGTGGTGGTCGGGGCCGCGCTCCCCGCGCTGAGCCGCACCTACATCGACATGTTCCTGATCGGCGGCCAGACCTCGCTGCTCGGCGTGCTGTTCGCGTCGATGGCGGCCTGCGTGCTGCTGACGATCGTGCTGACGTGGCTGCAGCAGGCGAACCTGCTGCGCGGGCGGATCATCTCCTCCACTCTCTCCAGTGCCCGCTTCCTGCGGCATCTGCTGCGGCTGCCGGTCACGTTCTTCGCCCAGCGCAGCCCCGCCGACCTGGTGCAGCGGCTCCAGTCCAACGACGCGGTCGCCGAGACCCTGGCCCGCGACCTCGCGGCGGCCGGTGTCGACGCGGTCGTCGTCGTGCTCTACGCGGTGCTGCTGTACACGTACGACCCGCAGTTGACGTTCGTCGGTATCGGCGTCGCGCTGCTGAACGTGGTGGCGATGCGGGTCGTCGTGCGGCTGCGGGCGACGCGCACGGCCAAGCTGCGCGCGGACACCGCCCGGCTCACCAACACGTCCTACACCGGCCTGCAGCTGATCGAGACGATGAAGGCGACCGGAGGCGAGGACGGCTACTTCCGCAAGTGGGCCGGCCAGCACGCCACGACGCTGGAGGAGCAGCAGCGGCTGGGAGCGCCGAGCGCCTGGCTGGGCGTGGTCGCCCCCACGCTCGCCACGCTCAACAGCGCGCTGATCCTGTGGATCGGCGGGCTGCGGGCGGTCGAGGGCCATATCTCGGTGGGTCTGCTGGTCGCCTTCCAGGCGCTGGTGACCCGCTTCACCGCGCCGATCACCCGGCTCAACGGGGTCGCGGGCCGTATCCAGGACTTCGCGGCGGACGTGGCCCGTCTCAAGGACGTGGAGAACTTCCAGGCCGACCCGCTCTACGGGCGCTCCGGCGGCCGTGAGTCGACCCGCCGGCTGCACGGCCATGTCGAGCTCGAGAACATCTCGTTCGGCTACAGCCCGCTCGACAAACCGCTGCTGACAGGCTTCCACCTGACGGTCGGCCCCGGCGAGCAGGTGGCGCTGGTCGGTGGCTCGGGCAGCGGCAAGTCCACGGTGTCCAGGCTGATCTCGGGCCTGTACGCCCCGTGGGAGGGCGAGATCCGCATCGACGGGCAGCGCCTGGAGGACCTTCCGCGCGGCGCGCTCGCGGCCTCCGTGTCCTTCGTCGACCAGGACGTCTTCCTCTTCGAGGGCACGGTCCGCGACAACGTGGCCCTGTGGGACCCCTCGATCCCGGACGACGCCGTGGTCGCCGCGCTGCGGGACGCCGCCCTGTACGACGTCGTCATGCGCCGCCCGGGAGGCATCCACAGCCGCGTCGAGCAGGACGGACGGAACTTCTCCGGCGGCCAGCGCCAACGGCTTGAGATCGCACGGGCGTTGGTGCGCGGCCCCAGCATCCTGGTGCTCGACGAGGTGACCAGCGCCCTGGACGCGGAGACCGAGCAGACCGTGATCGACAACATCCGCAAGCGCGGCTGCGCCTGTGTGGTGATCGCGCACCGGCTCAGCACCGTGCGCGACAGCGACGAGATCGTCGTGCTGCAGCACGGCACGATCGTGGAACGCGGGCGGCACGACGCCCTGGTGGCGGCCGGCGGGGCGTACGCCGAGCTGGTCAGGGAGCGATGACATGACGACGGTTCACGAGGGCGACCTCGTCCTCAATGCCCTCGGCCAGATGGGGGCCCAGGTCGACTGCGCCGGCCTCGGCCGGCTCGACCTGGAGGGGCCACAGGTGCTGTGGCTGGTCGCCTCCGGTGCGCTGGACCTGTTCGCGGTGGACTCCGTCGTGCAGGGCCACTGGCACCACATCGGCCGTCTGGAAGCCGGCGCCCTGCTGCTCGGCCCGGTCCCCGGTCCCCAGCACACCCTGGTCGCCCGCCCGGTGCGCGACTGTGTGGTGCGCCGTATCCAGCTGCGCGAGCTCTACCAGCAGGTCGACACCCAGACGTGGTCGTACGACGAGTACGGCAACCCGCAGTACGTGCCACCGACGACGAGCCCGCTGGAGTACGCCCTCGCTCTGGGCGTCGGCCGCGGCCTGTCGATCCTCTTCCAGGCGCCGATGGCCAACGACCGGCCCGCCGACATCACCGACGACGACGTGTTCTGGATGCAGGTGCCGCCGGGCAGCGTCCAGTACGGCTCCCTGTACGGGGCGGAGGCAGCGGCCGACCTGCTGATGGACCCCGCGATCTGGCAGAGCATGGTCGACCAGCAGTACCGCCTGCTCACCACGCTCGACCGGTGGATCGAGCAGTTGGAGCGCAGCCACGAGACCCGTACGGCGGCGGGTATCAAGGCGGGTGAGGCGGTGCGTGCCCAGGCGGACCAGACGCTGCTCGCCTCGATCGGCAAACCGTCGGCGAAGCGCACGACGACGGCGGACGCCGACGCCACGTACGCGGCCTGCAAGGTGGTGGCGCGTGCCGCGGGGATCACCCTCGCCGAGCCCGCGCAGAGCGGTACGGAGAGCGACCGTTTGGATCCGGTCGAGCGCATCGCGCTCGCTTCCCGTGTCCGCACCCGGGCCGTCCGGCTCGACGGACCCTGGTGGCATGATGACGTGGGCCCCCTGGTGGGCCACCGGGCTCTGTCGGGCGCGCCCGTGGCGCTGCTGTGGCGGCGCGGCGGCTATGCCGCCGTCCAGCCGTCGTCGGGGCGGGAGACACCGATCGAGAAGGCGAACGCCGCCGAGTTCGAGCCCCGTGCCGTGATGTTCTACCGTCCGCTGCCCGACCGGCGGCTCGGCCCGTTCGGGCTGCTGCGGTTCAGTATGCGGGGCACGGGCGGCGATCTGTGGGGCCTTGTGCTCAGCGGTCTGGTGACCGTCGTCATCGGCGCGCTGGTGCCCATCGCCACCGGCAAAGTGCTCGGCGAGTTCGTGCCGAAGGCCGAGGAGGGGCTGATCGTCCAGGTCTGCCTCGCGATCATGGTCACCGGCGTGGTGGCGGCGGCGTTCATGCTGCTGGAGAACCTGACCATCCTGCGCCTGGAGGGGCGGATCGAGGCGACGCTCCAGCCCGCCGTCTGGGACCGGCTGCTGCGGCTGCCGACGAAGTTCTTCGCCGAGCGGTCCACCGGCGAGCTGGCCAGCGCGGCGATGGGCATCAGCGCCATCCGCCGACTGCTCGCGGGCGTCGCCCCGGTGGTCGCCCAGTCGGTGACGGTCGGCGTGGTGAACCTCGCGCTGCTGCTCTGGTACAGCGTGCCCATGGCGCTGGCGGCGATCGGCATGCTCGTCGTCATCGCCGCCGTGTTCCTGGGACTGGGGCTGTGGCAGGTGCGCTGGCAGCGGCGGCTGGTGCGGCTCACCAACAAGCTGAACAACCAGGCGTTCCAGACCCTGCGGGGCCTGCCCAAGCTGCGGGTGGCGGCGGCCGAGAACTACGCGTACGCCGCCTGGGCGCGGGAGTTCGCCCGCAGCCGGGAGCTGCAGCAGCGGGTGGGCCGGATCAAGAACCTGACGACGGTCATGGGAGCGGTGTATCTGCCGCTGTGCTCACTGCTGCTGTTCATGCTCCTCGCCGGCCCGGCCAGGGGCACGCTGTCCGCCGCCGCCTTCCTCACCTTCAACACCTCCGTGACCATGCTGCTCACCTCGGTCACCCAGCTGACCGGCGCGTTCGTCTCGGGGGTGGCGGCGCTGCCGCTGTTCGAGGAGATCAAGCCGGTGCTGGACGCGACGCCCGAGGTGCGCACGGCGAGCACCCGCCCGGGTGTGCTGACCGGCGGCATCGAGGCGCGCAGGCTCTCGTTCCGGTACTCCGACGACGGCCCACTGGTCCTCGACGACGTCTCCTTCGACGTGCGGCCGGGCGAGTTCGTGGCGATCGTCGGCCCGAGCGGCTGCGGAAAGTCCACCCTGCTGCGGCTGCTGATCGGCTTCGACAAGCCGGTGTCGGGCAGCGTCCTGTACGACGGCCAGGACCTCACGGCACTCGACCAGTCCGCGGTGCGCCGGCAGTGCGGGGTGGTGCTGCAGCACGCTCAGCCGTTCTCGGGGTCGATCCTGGACGTCATCTGCGGCACCGAACCGTTCACGCCCGAGGAGGCGATGGCGGCGGCCGAGATGGCGGGCCTCGCCGAGGACATCAAGCGGATGCCGATGGGACTGCACACCATCGTCCAGGGCAGCGGCGCGATCTCCGGCGGTCAGCGTCAGCGCCTGATGATCGCGCAGGCCCTGATCCGGCGGCCGCGCATCCTCTTCTTCGACGAGGCGACGAGCGCGCTGGACAACGAGACCCAGCGGAAGGTCATCGAGTCCACGCGCGCCCTGAACGCCACCCGCATCGTGATCGCCCACCGTCTGTCCACCGTGCTGGACGCGGACCGCGTCATCGTGATGGAGGACGGCAAGGTCGCCCAGCAGGGCTCGCCGGCCCAGCTCCTCGCGGACACGTCCGGACGGCTGCACGAGCTGGTCCGGCGTCAGATGGCGTGAGCGGTCAGTCGTCCGCGCCGGGGACGGGCGCGCCCGAGGGGATCCCGGCCTTGATGTAGCCCTCGTAGTACTCCTTCCAGGGTGCGCTCATCCCGGCGTGCGGGCCCTCGAACCGTTCACCGCGGGCCTTGGCGTCCAGGGCCGAGAGGCACACCTCCCAGCCCGCGACGTTGCGGGCCGCTGTGTTCCGGGCGCCGAGGACGTTGGTCAGCGTGAAGCGGGTGCGTTCGCCGTCCAGTTCCTCGAGGTCGAAGTGCAGCTCGTCGCCGCCCCACTCGAAGGAGAGGTGCCGCGGCGCCTCCACGGCCAGGACCGTACCGGTCGACTCGGGCATGTTGGGGTCGCCGCTGAACCGGACGGTCCCGCCCGGGCGCAGGTCGAACTCGGCGCGGGAGGGGAACCACTGGGCAAGTTCGTCGGGGTCGGTGACGAACCGCCAGACCCGTGCGGCCGGGTGGTCGTAGACGCGGGTGAAACGGACGGCGGGGCGGCCGTCGTCGAGGGAGACGTAGGTGCCGGTGAGTTCGGCGGCCATGGGGATCAGTCCTCCGGGAAGGGTTCGTCGGTGCCGTCCGATGTCTCGTCCAGGCGCCGGCCCAGCGCGTCCAGGCTCGTGTTCCAGAGTGTGCGGTAGGGGGCGAGCCAGGCGTCGAGTGCGGCGATGGGGGCCGGGTCGAGCGCGTACACCCGGCGCTGCGCGTCCTGTCGCACGCGCACCAGGCCCGCCTCGCGCAGCACCTTCAGATGCTTCGACGTGCTCGGCTGGCTGAGACCGCACGCCTCGACGATCTCACCGACGGGCCGCGGGTGCTCCAGAAGGAGCGCGACGATGGCCCGCCGATGGGGGTCGGCGAGGGCGGTCCACAAAGAGGCATCGGACACCGAGCCAATATGCCTCGCTGGTTATATTCCTGTCAAGGAATGTTCGATCGCCCCCCTGAACATCGGCGCCGAGTACGACGTGATCCAGCCCACCCCCCTATCGAAACGTTGTCGTTTCGAGAGAGCCCGCCTAAGCTATGTGTACGAAACGGTTTCGTTTAGACCGCTGACCCGAACGACTTTCCCTGGAGTGGTTCTCGATGTCCCAGATGGTGAAGGACGGCGCCCGCGCAGGCGCCGTGGAGGCGCCGCCGGCGGCCTCGCCGAAGCGGTGGTGGATCCTCGCGGTCATCGCGATCGCCCAGCTGATGGTGGTGCTCGACGCCACCATCGTGAACATCGCCCTGCCGTCCGCCCAGGCGGACCTGGGCTTCTCCGACGCCAACCGGCAGTGGATCGTCACCGCCTACGCTCTGGCGTTCGCCTCCTTGCTGCTGCTCGGCGGACGGATCGCGGACCTGTTCGGACGCAAGCCCGCGTTCCTCGTCGGCGTCGTCGGATTCGCCGCGGCCTCCGCGCTGGGCGGGGCCGCCACCGGCTTCGGCATGCTGGTCACCGCCCGCGCCCTGCAGGGCGTCTTCGGCGCGCTGCTCGCCCCGGCCGCGCTCTCGCTGCTGAACACGACGTTCACGGACGCCCGTGAACGCGCGAGGGCCTTCAGCGTGTACGGCGCGATCGCCGGCGCAGGCGGTGCCGTAGGGCTGCTGCTCGGCGGCGTACTGACCGACGGGCTCGACTGGCGCTGGACGCTGTACGTGAACGTGGCCATCGCCGTGGTCGCCTTCGCGGGTGGCTGGATCCTGCTCGGCAACCACCGCGACGCCGCGAACTCCAAGCTCGACGTACCCGGCACGCTCCTGGTCGCCGGCGGTCTCTTCTCCGTGGTCTACGGCTTCTCCAACGCCGAGACACACCACTGGGGCTCCCCGCTGACCTGGAGCTTCCTGACCGCCGGCGGTCTGCTGCTCGTGGCCTTCGCCTGGTGGCAGACCCGGGCGCCGCACCCGCTCCTCCCGCTGCGCGTCCTGCTCGACCGCGACCGCGCGGCCTCGTTCCTCGCGGTGCTGATCACCGGCGCGGGCATGTTCGGCGTCTTCCTCTTCCTCACCTACTACCTGCAGCTGAACCTGGGGTTCAGCCCGACGAAGACCGGCGTGGCGTTCCTGCCGATGGTCGGGGCGCTGATGGTGGCGGCACAGCTGGGCACCACGGTGCTGCTGCCGCGGATCGGCCCGAAGGCCGTCATCCCGCTGGGCTTCGCCGTCGCCACGGCCGGCATGGCCTGGCTGACCGGCATCGGGCTCGGCTCGCACTATGCGACCGCGGTGCTGCCGCAGTTGATCCTGATCGGTGTGGGCCTGGGTCTGGTGATGCCGCCCGCCATGCAGCTGGCCACCGGCGGAGTCGCGGCCGAGGACGCGGGTGTCGCCTCCGCGTCGGTCAACGCGATGCAGCAGGTGGGCGGTTCGATCGGCACGGCGCTGCTGAACACCCTGGCCGCCAGCGCCGCGACCGACTACCTCGCCGGCAAGAACCCGACCGACAAGCTGGTCCGTGCCCAGGCGACCATCGAGAGCTACACCACGGCCTTCTGGTGGTCGGCGGACCTGTTCGCCGCGGGCGCCCTGGTCGCGTTCCTGCTCTACCGCCCCGGCAGGCAGCCGGGGCCCGAGAACGCCACCGTCATCCACATGTGAGGTCCACACAGGCCGAGGGGCCGCCGTCCGCAGGGAGACGGCGGCCCCTCATCTGTTCTGGTAGCGGGCCGCGGCGGCGGCGAGTCGTGCCTGCTGGAGGATCTCGTTGCCCGGTTCGGCGGGCCGGTAGACGACGAGCGCGCGGTGCCGCTTCTCCAGCCGCAGGTCACCGGTGGCACGGACCAGCTCCCCGTCGTACGCGAAAGTGTCCGCGCCCCTGAGGTCCTCCACCTGGGCCCAGGCCACCCGTTCGACGCAGTAGACCGGCGAGCGGCCGAGGGCACCGACGATCGCGGAGAGGACCACTCGGGTACGGGCCAGGCGGTGGCCGCCGTCGATCAGCCGCAGATCGAGCAGTCCGTCGTCCAGGCACGGCCGGAACGCGGGCGCGAAACCGTCCGGGACGTAGCGGCAGTTGCCGGCGAACAGCAGCCACAGCCGTCTGGGACGGCCGTTGAGCCGCAGTTCGACGGGGGTCGCGGTGCGCAGCACCCGCATGAGCGCCAGGGCCGAGGCGGCCCACTTGCCCCAGCGGCGCTCGAGGCGCTCGCGCATCCGCACCAGATCGGCGTACAGGCCGATGCTGAAGGTGTTCAGGAACTCGACGGACTCCGTGCCGGGGGCCTGGACCGACCGTGGGGCGGCCACCGCGATGTCCACGGCGACCGCGTCACCGCGGGCGACCGCGGCCGCGGTGTCCTCCGGGTGGGGCACGCCGACGTCGAGGGCGAAGTGGTTGAAGGTGCCGCCCGGAAACACCGCGAGCGGCAGCCCGTTGCCGGCGGCGGCACGCGCGGCCGCGTTGACGGTGCCGTCCCCGCCGTACACGCCGAGCGCACCGCTCCGTTCGACCGCGCGGCGCACCGCCCGGTCGAGCAGTTCGGCGAAGTCGTCGTCCGGGCCGCATTCGACGAGTTCGGCTCGAGGCAGCAGCTCGGTGAGGAGGACGGCGGGCGGCAGCGCGGGGGCCGCTGCCCCGGCTCCGGAGCCGCTGTTGACGAACACGACGAGCCCGTCGCCGTCGGGCAGGGCCGGTGCCGGGGCCGGCGGCCGCTCCCGCTCAGGATTCACCTGGCGCGGCGGCCACCAGCGGCAGGTGAGCAGCGCGGCGCCGACGCCGATCGCCGCCCCGGCCAGGACGTCCCCCGGGTAGTGCACGCCCACGTAGACCCGTGAGAAGGCCACGGCCGCGCCGAGGGGGGCGACCAGCGCGCCGTACCGGGTGGACTCGAGGGCGACCCCCGTCACGAACGCCGCGGCCGAGGCCGCGTGGCCGGAGGGGAAGGAAGTGGTCCACGGCTGACGGGTGAGGTGACGCACCGGCGGTACGGGGTCGAGCAGGGGGCGGGGACGCCGGGCGCTCCACTTGACGACAGTGTTGACGGTGAGCGAGGCGATGGCGAGGGAGCCGATCCCCCGCAGGGCGGCGCGCCGGGCACTACGGCCACCGAGCGCCGCGAGCCCGGTCGCCGCGCCCATCCACAGCCGGCCGTGGTCGGCGAGGTGGCTGAGCCTGGTGAGCGCCGGATCGGCGCCGGGCACCCGGGCGGTGGCGACGCGGGTGAACAGCCGTCGGTCCAACTCGCCGAGGATGCGCATGCTCCAGGGCTACCCGGACGGGACCGTGCGGGCATCCCAGGTGCCGCCAAGCGGTGACCGGACTGCTCCGGGCGGACGAGCCACACGTCCGGGCGCCTCCGGGGCCTCCACCGGCCCCGGGAGGCCCTGCGGCCGGCGCACCCCGTCCCGGGTGGGCCGGCCGCCACGCGCCACCGCTACTCCCCCGCGTAGGCCTTCGTCAGGGCGGCGATGTCGAGCTTGCCCATCGAGAGCATCGCCCGCGTCGTACGGGCCGCCTTCTCGTGGTCCGGGTCGCCGATCATGTCGATCAGCCCGTCGGGGATGACCTGCCAGGACACCCCGTACTTGTCCTTGAGCCAGCCGCAGGGGCCGGGCTCGCCGCCGCCCTCGACGAGCTTGTTCCAGTAGTGGTCGACCTCCTCCTGGTCGGCGCAGTGGATCTGGAAGGAGATCGCCTCGTTGAAGGTGAACTGCGGGCCGCCGTTCAGCGCCACGAACTTCTGGCCGTTGGCCACGAAGTCGACGGCGATCACCGAGCCGGCGGGGCCCGGACCGGCCTCGGTGTAACGGCCGATCCGGCCGATGCTGGAGTTCTTGAAGATCGCGACGTAGTAGTGCGCCGCCTCCTCGGCCTGGCCGTCGAACCAGAGACATGTGGTGAAACCTTCGGTGGGCATGGGCACCTCCTGGAGCGTGGAACGCGGTCACCTCTTTCGACCGATCCTCGCCCCGGAACTCATCGGCCGGACGGCGATTTATTGCGTGGGGCGCCGACAGCACCCGAACTAGCATCCCCACCATGACGACGTCATCGCCCGCCGACGGCATCCGGCCCTTCCGTCTGGCCATCCCCCAGAGCGACCTCGACGACCTGCACGACCGTCTCGACCGCACCCGCTGGCCCGACGAACTGCCGGGCGTGGGATGGGCGTACGGGGTCCCGCGCGACTATCTGCAAGAACTCGTCCGGTACTGGCGCCACAACTACGACTGGCGGGCCGCCGAGGCGCAGCTGAACGAGTGGCCCCAGTTCACCACGGAGATCGACGGGGCACATGTCCACTTCGCCCACATCCGGTCCCCGGAGCCGGACGCCACCCCCTTGGTCGTCACCCACGGCTGGCCGGGCTCGTTCGTCGAGTTCCTGGACATCGTGGGGCCGCTGACCGACCCGGCCGCCCACGGCGGGGACCCGGCGGACGCGTTCCACGTCGTGCTGCCGTCCATCCCCGGGTTCGGACTCTCCGGGCCCACCCGGGACACCGGCTGGGAGGCGCGCCGTATCGCCGACGCCTGGACCGTGCTGATGGACCGGCTCGGCTACCCACGGTTCGGCGTGCAGGGCGGGGACTGGGGCGCGGCGATCTCCCGCGAACTGGGCCGCGTCCACCCGGACCGGGTGATCGGCGTCCATCTGAACCTCCTGCCGGGGGCGCAGCAGTCCACCGAGCCGACCGCCGAGGAGCTGTCCGCGCTGGGCCCCGAGGAGCGCGAGCGCACGCTCGCGTCCTGGCACCGCTGGTCGGAGTGGCAGCGCGAAGAAGCGGGCTACGCGAACGTGCACTCCACCCGGCCGCAGACGCTCGCGTATGCGCTCACCGACTCGCCCGTGGGACAACTCGCCTGGATCGCCGAGAAGTTCAAGGCGTGGACGGACTGCGCCGAGCTGCCCGAGGAAGCCGTCGACCGGGACCGGATGCTCACCGACGTGATGCTGTACTGGTTGACCGGCACCGCCGGTTCCGCGTCCCGGATCTACTACGAGCGGGCCCATGCCTCGGGCCGGGGCGCCGCGCCCGCCGAACCCTCCACCGCCCCGACCGCGCTCGCCGTCTTCCCGGCCGAACCGCAGGTCCCGCTACGGCACAAGGCCGAGCGGACGGAGAACATCGTGCGCTGGACGGAGTACGACCGCGGTGGGCACTTCGCCGCGATGGAGGAGCCCGATCTGCTGGTGGACGACGTCCGGGCCTTCTTCCGGCAACTGCGCGAGAAGGGCTGAGCCCGCGCTCTGCCCGTGGCGAATCTGCGGCGGGCAGAGAAATCTCCTCTGGCCGTCACCGGCGGCCGACAGTGGAGTCGACGGCGTACCCGCGTCACGACAAGGAGACCCGATGACTCCACTGCTCCGACTCACCAGGCCCTCGCCCCGCGCGGAGGAGGGCGAGACCTCGACCAGCCGCTTCGACGACCATCTCGCCGCACAGTTGCTCGCCCAGCGGATCGTCATCCTGGGCACGCAGGTCGACGAGGTGTCGGCCAACCGGGTGTGCGCGCAGCTGCTCCTGCTGTCGGCCGAGGACCCGCGCAGCGACATCAGCCTGTACATCAACAGCCCGGGCGGGTCGGTCACCGACGGTCTCGCGATCTACGACACCATGCGGCTGATCCCCAACGACGTGTCGACGCTTGCGATGGGCTTCGCGGCCAGCATGGGCCAGTTCCTCCTCACGGTGGGAGCGCCCGGCAAGCGGTTCGCGCTGCCGAACGCGCGGATCATGATGCACCAGCCGTCGGCCGGCATCGGCGGTACCACCGCCGACATCGAGATCCAGGCGGAGAACCTGGAGTACACCAAGAAAGCCATCGAGCGGATCACCGCCGAGCACACCGGGCAGAGCCAGGAGACCATCGCGCGGGACGGCGACCGGGACCGCTGGTTCACCGCGGAACAGGCCAGGGAGTACGGGATGGTGGACCGGGTCGTCGAGTCGCTCGCCGACGTGCGCCCGGCATCCTCCCGCCGACGGATGGGGTTGTGACATGGGGTCGTACACGGTTCCGTACGTCGTCGAGCGCACCGCGCAGGGCGAGCGGTCGTACGACGTCTTCAGCCGGCTGCTCTCCGAGCGGATCATCTTCCTCGGTACCGAGATCGACGACGGCGTCGCGAACGTCGTCATCGCCCAGCTCCTGCACCTGGAGTCGGCGAACCCGGAACACGAGATCTCGATCTACATCAACTCCCCGGGAGGATCGTTCACTTCCCTGATGGCCATCTACGACACGATGACGTTCGTGCAGGCGCCGATCTCCACGTTCTGCGTCGGGCAGGCCGCTTCCACGGCGGCGGTGCTGCTGGCCGGCGGAGACCCCGGGCGGCGGTTCGTGCTCCAGCACGCCCGGGTGCTGGTCGGCCAGCCTGCCAGCGGCGGCCGGCAGGGCACGGTCTCGGACCTGAGCCTCCAGGCCAAGGAGATGGTCCGCATCCGCGCCCAGGTGGAGGAGGTGCTCTCCCGGCACACCGGTCACGAAGTGGCGGCCCTGCGGGCCGGCATGGACCGCGAGAAGGTCTTCACCGCCGAGGAGGCCGTCGCGTACGGGCTCGCGGACGAGGTGCTGAGCCGGCGTCTCGCGCTCGTCTGACCCCGGCGGGCCGGGTGCCGGTCAGGCGGCGAGGCACAGACCGTCGTAGTGCGCCGTCGGCGATGTGCGGCCCCGGCCGGCC
>NZ_JBEYXD010000035.1:0-7534 GCF_040644975.1 Streptomyces sp. NPDC046900
GGCCCCCGCCAGCTCGCCGCGGTACTACGGTTGGCGTTTTGGCGGGGGGCGGTAGGGACGGTTGTCCATCGCGCCACCAAAAGGGGTGAACGGACGTAACTTTCCCGCGCGGAGCGCGTTCGCTCGCGCTAGGAGACCAGGGGACTACTTTGCGTTGCGAAGCGGGCCGGTCCCGTGCCGTCCGCACGAAGGGGTCTCACGCCGTCGCCAACTCCCTGCGCGCGCTGCGCCGCTGGGTCGCCACGGCCGGATCGAGGGCGGGGACGGCGGCCAGGAGCTGCTTGGTGTAGGGGTCCTGGGGCGACTCGTACACCTCGTCGGCAGGACCGTACTCGACGATCCGCCCCTGGCGCATCACCGCGACCCGGTCGCTGACCTGACGTACCACGGCGAGGTCGTGCGCCACGAAGACCAGCGACAGGCCGAGTTCGCGCTGCAACTCGCCCAGAAGGGCGACGACTTGGGCCTGGGTGGTGACGTCGAGCGCGGAGACCGGCTCGTCGCAGACGATGACCCTGGGGTCGGCGGCGAGCGCCCGGGCGATGCCGACGCGCTGCCGCTGCCCACCGCTGAACTCGTGCGGGTAGCGGTCGTAGTGCACCCCGTCGAGCCCCACACGCTCGAGCAGCTCCCGCACGCGGTGCCTGATGCTCTGCTCGTCCCTCCCCCACTCCCGGCTGCGGCCGAGGCCGCGTGCCCGCAACGGGTCGGCGATCGACTCGCCCACGCTGCGGCGGGGGTTGAGGGAGGAGACGGGGTCCTGGAAGACCATCTGCACGGCCGGGCCCACCCCGGTCCGCACACCGCCCTCGTAGCGGACCTCGCCGGCCGTCGGCTGCAGCAGCCCGACCAGCATGCGCCCGAGGGTGGTCTTCCCGCTGCCGCTCTCGCCCACGACGCCGAGGGTCTCGCCGCGCCGGAGCGTCAGCGACACGTCGTCCACGGCGGCGAAGCGCCGTGAGCCGTGGCCGAATTCACGGCGCAGCCCCACCGCCTCCAGGACGATCTCGTCCGAGGCGGAGCCCGGCGAGTTCCTGGGCACGTCCACGCGCGGCACCGCGCCCAGCAGTTCCCGCGTGTACTCCTGGCGGGGCTCCCCCAGCACGGTGGCGACCGGGCCGTGCTCGACGACCCTGCCGTGCCGCATGACGAGCACCTCGTCGACGCTCTCGGCGGCGACGCCCACGTCGTGCGTGACCAGCAGCAGCCCCATCCCGGTCTCCTCCCGCAGCGTGTGCAGCAGGTCGAGGATCTGGGCCTGGACGGTCACGTCCAGCGCGGTGGTCGGTTCGTCGGCGATCAGCAGTTCGGGCCGGCAGGCGAGCGCCATGGCGATCAGGGCCCGCTGGCGCATACCGCCGCTGAACTCGTGCGGGCGCGAACGGGACCGCCGCACGGCGTCCGGGATCCCCACCCGGTCGAGGACTTCGACGGCACGCGCGCGTGCCGCACGCCGTGACACTCGCGTGTGCACCCGGTAGACCTCGGCGATCTGGTCGCCGATCGCGTAATAGGGGTCCAGCGACGACAGCGGGTCCTGGAAGACCATCGCGGCCTTTCCGCCGCGCAGCCGCCGCAGTTCGTCGTCGGAGGCCTGTGTCACGTCGGTCCCGGCGACCTGGATCGAGCCGCGCACCACGGCGCCCGTGCCGCGGTGCAGCCCGAGCAGCGCCGAGGCGACGGTGGACTTGCCCGAACCGGACTCGCCGACCAGACCCAGTGCGCCGCCCCTGGCGAGCCGGAAGGAGAGCCCGTCGACGGCGCGCAGATCACCGAACTCGACGGCGAGACCGGTCACTTCCACCAGCGGCGTCGTCGCAGCCTTGGAGTCGCTCATGTCAGTACCACCCGTCGGTCGGCCACCGCGTAGAGCACGTCGGCGACGGCGTTGGCGATGACCACGAAGAAGCCGATGACCAGGACCATGCCGACGACCACCGGCAGGTCGACGACCGCCACCGCGTGCACCAGTTCCTGTCCGATGCCGGGAAGGCCGAAGAGCGTCTCGGTGAGCACCGCGCCGCCGACGGCGGAGCCGACGTTGTTGGCGTTCAGCGCGATGACCGGCGCGAGCGCGCCGCGCAGGGCGTGCCGTCCGATGACCGAGCGTTCGCCGACGCCGTAGGCACGGAAGGTGCGGATGTGGTCCTCGGCGAGCGTCTCCAGCATCGCCGCCCTGGTCAGACGGGCGAACGAGGCGGCCTCGATCAGGGCGAGCGACAACCACGGCAGCAGCAGGTTCCACGCCCACTGCTCGAGGTCGTCGGTGAAGTTCACGTATTGCGGGAAGGGCAGCAGTTGCAGCTCGCCGCAGACGACGATCATCAGAACCAGGCCGATGACGAAGACCGGCGTGGCGGTACCCGCCAGGGTGATGCCGGTCAGCAACCGCTCGGTGAGCCTGCCGCGCCGCCACGCGGAGAGCATGCCGGTGCCGACACCGAGGACGAGCCACAGGACCATGGCGCCGAGGACCAGCGACAGACTGACGGGCAGCTTGGTCAGGATGATGTCCAGGACCTGCTGGTCGCTCTGGTAGGAGAGCCCGAGGCAGGGCGCCGTGCAGTGCTGCACCGACGTGCCCGTCGAGTAGTCCTGACCGACGAAGAGGCCCTCGAGGAAGTGCCAGTAGCGCAGGTAGAGCGGGTCGCCGAGCTTGAGCTGCTGCGCCACCTGGTGCACCTGCTCCGGCGAGCAGCGGGGGCCGCAGGTGATCTGGGCGACATTGCCGGGGGTGGCGTAGAAGACCACGTAGATGATCACCGATATGGCGAACAGGGTGACCAGGGCGCCGACGGCCCGGCGCAGGGTGAATCCGCCGAGACCGCTCATGCCGTCTTCTCCTTGTCTGCCTTGGCCTCGCTCTTGCGGCCCGTGCCGATCCGCAGACGGGAGGCCGCGCGCGGGTCGAGCGCCGTGCGCACGCCGTCGCCGAGGACGGTCAGCGCCAGGACGGTGACGAACAGGGCGCCGGCCGGCAGCAGCAGGTACTGCGGCGCCGCCTGGTACCAGACGTCGGCGGCTGTGAGCATCTGTCCCCAGGACGGTGTCGGGGGCTTCACGCCCACACCGAGGAAGGACAGGGCCGCCTCGGTCGAGATGTTCGTGGGGACGAGCAGCGCGGCGTACGTGATGACGGGCGCGGCCAGACCGGGCAGCAGCTCGCGCCGGGCGATCCGCCAGGTGCCCCAGCCGCTGAGCCGGGCGGCGGAGACGTAGTCGAGCCCCTTCAGCGTGAGCGTCTGCGCGCGCACGATCTTGGCGATGTTGCCCCAGGCGATCAGGCCGATGACGAGGGTTACCAGGACGGGCCGCGGAAAGCTCGACGGCACGATCGCGAGCAGCGCCAGCGACATGATCATGAGCGGCATGGCGACGATGATGTCGGTGGCGCGGCTGAGCAGCTGGTCGACCCATCGGTTGCCGAGCGCCGAGGCGACACCCATCGTGACCCCGATGGCCACCTGTACGACGGTCGCGGCGAGCGCGACGCCGAGTGACACGCGCGCCCCGTAGACCAGCCTGGCGAACAGGTCGCGGCCGGTCTGCGGTTCGACACCGAGCCAGTGGTCGGCGCTCATGCCGCCGAAGGAGCCGACGGGGACGCCGCCACGGGCGGAGTCGATGAGCGTGGGGTGGTACGTGGTCGGGTCCTGGCCCTCGAGAGCGGTGAGCAGCGGCGCGGCGAGCGCGACCAGGACGAGCAGCGCGACGACGCCCGCCGCGACGAGGGCGACGCGCTGCGCCCGCAGCCGCCGCCAGAACAGACGGGCCCCCGAGGCCCCCGGGACGGGTGTGTCCGTCCCGGGGGCCTGAGAGGCGACAAGTGCCTCGCTCACGGCGCTACTTCACCGCGACCTGCGAGACGTCCAGCACACCGGTCCAGTCGCTGATCACGATGTCCTTGACGTCCTTGCCGTACAGGCGCTTGTAGACGGGGTGGAAGAGCGGCACGGTCAGAGCCCGCTCGCCGATCTTCTTGTCCAGGGCGCCCCACCGCTTCGCGGCGGCGGCGAGGTCGGTCAGCTTGTTGATCGCGTCGATCTCGGTGTTGACGGACGTGTCGTTCAGCAGGCCGGTGTTGAAGTTCGCGCCGTCCTTGACGATCTGCCGGCCGTCGAAGATCGGGGCGAGGAACGGGCCGCCGGACGGCCAGTCGGCGCCCCAGTGGGCGAGGAAGAATCCGGGCTCCGTCTTGACGCTGTGGATCTTGTCCTTGTAGTCGTTCTCCTCCAGGCCCTGGAGGTTGACGGTGATGCCGGCCTGCTTGAGCGCGTCCTGGATCGCGGTGGCGATCTCCGGGCTGGTCTCGAAGTCCTTGCTGTTGGAGTGGGTCAGGGTGACCGTCAGCCCGTTCGGGTACCCGGCCTCCTTCAGCAGCTCCTTGGACTTGGCCGCGTTGCCCGCCGCGCCGGCCGGGAAGAGGTCGTAGGGCGTGTAGCCGAAGGACTTCTGGTCGGGCAGGAACGTCGTCGCGGGCTCGGCCAGCGCGGATCCGCCCGCGGCGTTGATGACCGACGAACGGTCGATGGCGTACGAGATCGCCTGCCGCACCTTGACGTTGTCGAACGGCTTGACCGTCGGGTTGAACGCGATGTAGTTCGTGTAGCCGAAGTGGCCGGTACCGACGCGCGAGGCCAGTTCCTTGTCGCCGGTCACCTTGGCGAGC
Organism: Streptomyces sp. NPDC046900; assembly: GCF_040644975.1. Lineage (NCBI taxonomy): Bacteria > Bacillati > Actinomycetota > Actinomycetes > Kitasatosporales > Streptomycetaceae > Streptomyces > Streptomyces sp. NPDC046900. The sequence goes on from NZ_JBEYXD010000035.1 coordinate 4,670, forward strand.
TCGGCCGGGCCGAGGTTGGTGTCCGTGGTGACCGCGGCGGCGTCCGCGCCCTGGGACGCCGACAGCCGCTGGTTGATCACGGAGGAGTCGAGCCCGGAGCGCACGTCGATCTTGTCCGGGTAGGCCTTGCGCTGGTCGTCCTCCGACCAGTTCGTGTTGCGCTCCAGAACGAGCCGCTCACCGTCGTTCTGGTTCTCGACGACCTTGTACGGGCCCGACGAGACCGGGTGCTCCTCGTACTTCGTGCCGGTGTCCTTGGCCTTCGGTACGGGCGTGAACTGCGTCTGTGTGGCCAGGTAGGGGAACTCGCCCTCGGGCTTGTTCAGGTGGAAGACGATCGTCTGCTCGTCCGGGGTCTCGATCGCGGCGAGGCCCTTCTTGTCCTTGTACGGGCCCTGGTAGTCCGCGGCGCCGACCAGCCAGTCGCGCAGGTAGGGGGCACCGCCGGAGAGTTCGGGGGCGAAGGAGCGCTCGATGCCGTACTTGATGTCGGCCGAGGTGATCGGGGTGCCGTCCTCGAACTTGAGGCCCTTCTTCAGCGTGTACGTCCACACGGTCGCGTTCTCGCTGGGGCGCCCGGTGTCGGTCGCGAGGTCCGGGACGACCTTGGCGCCGGCCGCGCCGTTCGCGCGGTTGCGGGTGGTGAGGGTGCGGAAGACCAGCGAGGGGACGTTTCCGCCGCCGGAGGTGTACAGGCGCGCCGGGTCGAAGTCCTGCTGCGGGTCGGAGTTCAGGACGGTCAGCGTGCCGCCCTTGTGCGGCGCGGAGTCGCCACCGGCAGCCTTGACACCGTTGTCCTTCGGCCCGCAGGCGGCGGCGCCCGCTACCACGGCCAGGCCGACGGATGCCGCTGCCAGGCGGCGCGCTATGACGGACGGTTGACGCATCGGAATGACAACCTCTCGAAGGCGCGTCTCGATCTACGAGACAAGTGAACGAATGGTGAGACGGAGATGAGCACACGTCTGCCAGGCGCCGAGCCGTCGGAAAACCGTGAACCGATCGGCAGTGCGAAAGGTCACGCAGAAGGTCAAGATCGCGACGCGAGCGCCTGGGGCGGCGTCAGCAACAGTGGATGTCGGCCACGCACAGCGAAGTCACGCCGATGAGCGCCAGCTCGATGGCGGCGCGGCTGAGGGCGTGACGGGACGACATGGTGAGAAATATGAACGAACTCCGCGCGCATGTCAACGCGACCAAAGTGCTGCCCGTCAACTCCTGGGAAAGGGCCAGGGATTGGGCAGACAGTGGATTCCGTCGTGATCGAGGAACTTCGTCTGCTGCTGCATGACCGGCGCCAGCTCGCCATCCTTCTGGCAGCTGACATGGCCGTACCCGAGGCGGTGGCCGACCTCGTGGTTGATCAGCATCTGACGGTAGGCGTGAATTTTGTCACCATACGTCTTCGACCCCTGCGCCCAGCGATAGGCGTTGATCATCACGCGTTCGGTGGAGGCCGAGTCGCACGAGACGTTGTCCTCCGTCGTGTCCAGTCCTGACTTGGCACACCAGGCCGCGGTGGTACCGGGGCTGGCGAGCGTGATCACGAAGTCGGGTTTGCCGGAGTAGATGCGCTCGAAGGTACGGGCGCCGTGGTGGGCCCAGCTGCGGTCGTCGTTGAGCGTCTTCTGAACCGCCTGCACGAACAGTTCCCCGTCGAGGCCGAGCCCCTTCTCCACATCCACGCGGTAGGTGTACTTCTGGCCCGTGCCGGGCGCCTTGGCGAAACCGGGGACCGCGAAGAACTTCCCCGAGCCCTTCAGCGTGGCACTGAGGGGGTACTTCTCGCCCATCGCCTGCTCGTACGTCAGCGGTTTCGCGTCGGGCGAGGTGGAGGGGGTCGGACGACCGTTGCCGCGGGTGGCATAGCCATGCGTGTCGCGGGCCTGGTCGGTGGCGGCCGAGGACCGGGCGGGTGCGCCGTCCCGCCCGTTCACGAACTGGCCGGCGACGACGACCGCGAGCACGGTGGTGACGGCGGCGGCCGCGATCCCGGCGAACGTACGCCCCTTGCTCCTGGCCTTGCGCGGCTCCTCCTCGACCTCGGTCGCCGGCGTGTCGTCGGTCCCGGTGTCCGTTCCGGTACGGCGGTCGTCGGTGAGGGGAACGGGACCGGTGGCACCGCGGCGGGGCGTGAAGACGTCGTCGTCCTTGTCGAAGGCGTCGATGTAGTCCTGGCGGGGGCCGCCGGACTGCGACCGCTGCTGGGGAAGACGCGGCGTGGCACGGCCGGGCGGTGCGGCCTGCGGCCCCTGTGTGGCCACCGGCGCACCCCTGAGCTCGCCCCAGCCGCCGCCGGACTCACGGTGCTGAGGATGACCGCCGCGGACCTGGGGGGTGCCGCGGCCCGGGGTGCCGTCGGGGAGGTGGGGGACACTGTGAGCGGGGGTGCCGTCGGGAGGAAGGCGAGGGACACCGCGAGCGGGGGTGCCGTCCGGGAGACGGGGCACACCGCGAGCGGGGGTGCCGTCCGGGAGACGGGGCACACCGCGAGCGGGGGTGCCGTCCGGGAGACGGGGCACCCCACGAGCCGGAGTGCCGTCGGGAAGCCGGGGCACACCACGAGCCGGAGTGCCGTCCGGGAGACGGGGCACCCCACGAGCCGGAGTGCCGTCCGGGAGACGGGGCACACCACGAGCCGGAGTGCCATCGGGAAGCCGGGGCACACCACGAGCCGGAATGCCATCGGGAAGCCGGGGCACACCGTGAGCCGGAGTGCCGTCGGCGAAACGCGGTACGCCGTGAGCCGGAGTGCCGTCGGCGAAACGCGGTACGCCGTGAGCCGGAGTGCCGTCCGGGAGACGGGGCACACCACGAGCCGGAGTGCCATCGGGAAGCCGGGGCACACCACGAGCCGGAGTGCCA
>NZ_JBEYXD010000035.1:7632-89153 GCF_040644975.1 Streptomyces sp. NPDC046900
CACGAGCCGGAGTGCCATCGGGAAGCCGGGGCACACCACGAGCCGGAGTGCCGTCGGCGAAACGCGGTACGCCGTGAGCCGGAGTGCCGTCCGGGAACCGGGGCACGCCTTGGGCGGGCGTGCCGCCCGGCGCGCCGGGTATCTCATGCGCCGGGGTGCCGCCGGGCGGGCGGGGTCCGTCCGTCGCTTCCCGCGTCGACGCGGAAGCCGCCGATATCCCCGGCGTCGCACCCGTGTCCTTGTTCGTCCTGTCGCCCCGCCCCTTGCGGCTGTGCCGTCCCACGCCGCGCCTCAGCTCCTCGCGCCGGCCGTGCCGGACTCACCCGTCGTCCCTGTGCCCCTGTTCTCGGGCTCATCGCCCCGGCCGGCCGCACGGCCGTCGCGACCGCTCGCCGGGTCGCCCACCGACTCGGGCAACTGCCCCGTGTCCGCGAGCAGTTCCCCGAACGCCGTGGCCACGACCTCCGGATACTCCATCATCGCGACATGCCCCGCGTCCGGCAAAGTCAGCAGCCGGGAGTCACGGAAGGCGCGCGCCGCACGGTGGGCCATGCGGTAGGACACCAGCTGGTCCCGGCCGCCGTACACCAGCAGCGTCGGCGCGAGGACCCGCTCCGCCTGGCGCCACAGCCCGTGCTGACCGCCCAGCGTGTACGCGTTCACGATCCCGCGCGCCGAGCGTGCCATCGCGTCCCAGAAGTAGGGCAGCCGCAGCCGCCGCTCCATCTCCTCGACGGCGTGGTCGAACCCTTCCGGCGTGACCTGCCCGGGATCTCCGTAGCACAGGGCCAGGACCCCGCGGACGCGCTGCTCGGCGCTCCATGACTTGGTGTAGCGGATGAACAGCCCGGCCACGCCGGGCAGCGCGAGCAGCCCCGTCGGCACGGCGCCGCGCTGGATGAAGACCTCCGGCAGCGCGGGCGACACGAGCGTGAGCGTACGGACGAGATCGGGGCGAACGGCCGCCACGCGGGTGGCGATGGCACCGCCCATCGAGTTGCCGAACAGGTGCACCGGTCCGCGGCCGGTGGCATCGAGATAGCGGATGATCGCCCTCGCGTGCCCCGTGACGGAGTAGTTGCCGTCGTCCGGGGGCGGCGAGTCGCCGAAGCCGGGCAGATCCATGGCCTCGCCGTCGACGAACCCGTCGAGCCGTGCCATGAGCGCGGACCAGTTCTGGGAGGACCCGCCGAGCCCGTGGACATACAGGGCGGGGGGCAGTCCTTCGCGCACCGGCGGCCGCGACCGCAGGGTCAGGGTGATCCCCGGCAACCCGACCGACTTGAGGCGCTCCCCTTCCTCGACCCTGACAGGAGCCACCTTCGGGAGCACATTGGCGGCAGCGACGGACGGCAGCTCGGTCGACGACATGCGGCAATGTTACGAGACGATCACACAGCGGCTCATGTGTTCGCCATCACAGAAGCTGGACGTGGCGCGCCGCTGCCGCCGGAAAGCGTCAGGAGTCCCGCTTCACCACACATAGCGTCCGTATCGGGTGTCTCCTAGGCTCATAGCAGGGCACCCGGTGGGGACCCTGCCTCTTTCAGGGACGTTCCAGGAGTTCTAGGAGGGAGCCCACCATGGCCGTAGACCCCACTGATCCCGAGACGTTCGAGGAAGACGTGAACGAGGCCGTCGAGATCGACGTGGAGGCCCCGGAGAACGACGTCGCCGAACAACTCACGGAGCTCACCCCGGCGCGGGAGGAACCCCTGACAGAAGAGGAGATCCTGCGGGCCAACGAGGCCGATCTCGTGGAGCAGAAGCGCGTCGTCGAGATCGATGACGAGGACGCCTATCAGTGAGTGGTGAGTATCGGCCGGACACGGGACCGGTGAGGCACAGGACGATCCCTTCGGGCGGTCGGCCCGTAGGTGCCGGAGGTCCGCCTCGGGCAGGACGCCCGCACCGGAGACGTGACAAGTGACCAGGGAGCGGACGAGTGCGCAGGTCGCGTGCCGCCGGGATCAGGGAGAGCCTTTCGCCCGCACTGCCCCGTTCGGCGCGCTCCGCGCGGCTTTCGCCACCGTCCGGTCCATGAAATTCTGCGTTCGCACCGCGCACAGCACGGTTACCGAAAAGTACGATGGCGGCGCGGCGCACACCGCATGTGGACGATTTTGGGAGGCGGCGTGACAGCCATCGAGCAGACAGAGGCGGCACGCCCGCGGGGCACTCGCCTGCCGCGCCGTGCCCGACGGAACCAGCTCCTGGGCGCCGCCCAGGAAGTGTTCGTGGCGCAGGGCTACCACGCGGCGGCGATGGACGACATCGCCGAGCGGGCCGGCGTCAGCAAGCCGGTGCTCTACCAGCACTTCCCCGGCAAGCTCGACCTCTATCTGGCCCTGCTGGACCAGCACTGCGAGGCCCTGCTGCAGGCCGTACGGAACGCGCTCGCGTCGACGACCGACAACAAGCAGCGCGTACGGGCCACCATGGACGCGTACTTCGCCTACGTGGAGGACGACGGCGGTGCCTTCCGGCTGGTCTTCGAGTCGGACCTGACGAACGAGCCCGCCGTGCGTGATCGTGTCGACAAGGTCACGATCGAGTGCGCGGAGGCGATCTGCGACGTCATCGCCGAGGACACCGGCCTGTCGCGGGCCGAGTCGATGCTGCTGGCGTCGGGGCTCGGCGGCCTCGCCCAGGTCGTGGCGCGCTCCTGGCTGCACAGCGACCGCAGCGTGCCGCGCGACCAGGCGGTGCAGCTGCTGACCTCGCTGGCCTGGCGGGGCATCGCGGGATTCCCGCTGCACGGCAGCGAACAGCACCACTGACGCGGCGGCCGGGGCGACGTGGGTTTTGTTCCCGGCGGCTGTTCGCTCCTGGCGTGCCGGAGCGGAGCGTGCACGTCCCCTCACCGGGCTAATGTGTGCTGGTACGGCGCGGACGGCCGCGCCCATCACTGACCGTCGGAGGGACAAAGCCGTGGAGGTCAAGATCGGCGTGCAGCACGCGCCCCGCGAGATCGTTCTGGAGAGCGGTCAGAGTGCCGAGGAGGTCGAGCGTGTCGTGGCCGAGGCGCTGGCCGGCAAGTCGCCCCTGCTGACCCTCGTGGACGAGCACGGCCGCAAGCTCCTCGTCCCCGCGGACCGCCTCGCGTACGTGGAGATCGGCGAGCAGGCCCCGCGCAAGGTGGGCTTCGGCGCGCTGTAGATCCATACGGAGCAATGGAAGGGGCCCGGTGGGACGCACCACCGGGCCCCTTCTGCTGCTCTGTCCCCGGCCTGTTTCAAGGCCGGCGGACACACAGACGGGGCACATCCCCCGCACAGAGGAGGATTGCCTTCCGCACGCCACGGGTAGTACCGGCTACGACTGATTTGCCCTGGCAGCAGCCGTGCGGGAGGGACCCTCGTCATGCTCTTGGAAGCGCTCGGCTCCGCCGTCCTCGGGCTCGCCCTGGCATGGGTGGCCGCACACCGACTGCCCCACCGGCTACCCGCCCGCCGCCTGGTGCTGCCCACCGGCGTGGCAGGGGCTCTCTTCGGCGCGTTCATCACTCACAGCGCGCTGGGTTCGGTGGGTCTGCTCCTGATCCTCGTCGGCTCGCTGGTCGTCTCCGCGGCCTCACTGTCGCTGCTGCTGCGTCCGGCGGAAAGATTCCGCCGCCGATCGGCGACGGCCTGAGGCCGGCCGCCGGACACGGCGACGCCCAGGACACCCCCGGCACCCGGCGCGAGCGGCTACGCCGACGCGTCGGCGTGGCGTCGCGACGGCAGCGGCAGTCTCATCGATGAGGTCATGGGCCTGCGGGCCGCCACGCTGATACGGGCGTGACGCCGGGGACAGCCGCGTCCAACCGAGCCACACCGGTCGCGTCGACCAGGCCGACCCAGCGGCCCCGCCACAGCCACGCCGACAGCGGCGACCGCGCCGACCGAGCCCGCCGGCCGGGGCGCGACCCCATCGACCCAGCCACACCGACGGCAGGTGCGCCAACTCAGCACGCCAGCCGGGTGACCTACTGGCCCAGCCACGCCGGACACGGCGACCCGAGCGACCCAGCCATGCCGGGCGGGCGACGCCCGGGACACGCCCGCCGAGGCGCCCAGGGCACCCCGGCGGCATCGCGCCGCGCCGATGCGACGATGAGCCGTCACGACGGCAGCGGCAGCCGCGCAGATACGGTCATGACGCCGAGGACAGCCGCGCGGCACCAGCCACGCCGGGCACGGCAACGCCTGGGGCGCCCGCCCCCGGCACCCATCGCGGCGATGGGTCACAGACGCACCGGCAGCCGTGTTGATGGAGCCATGCCTGCGGCGGTAGCCGCGCCGCCGCCACCACGCCAGGCAAGTCGACGCCCGGGACACGCCCTGGCGGCAATGAGCCGCGCCGACGCAGCTGTAAACCGTCACGACGACAGCGGCAGCCGCATCGAAGGAGGCCACAGACGCGTCGCCAGCCGCGCTGATACGTCCACGACGCCAGTGTCAGCCACACCGACCGCGGCGACGGACCGCCCCGCCCACGCCAGGCACAGCAGCCCCCGCCCACGAGAAGGGATCAGGCGGCCAGCCCCAAGGCGGCCATCCGCTTCGTGTGGGCCTCGGTGATCCGGGAGAACATCCTGCCGACCTCGGCGAGGTCGAAGCCGTCCGCGACGCCGCCGACGAGCATCGTCGACAGCGCGTCCCGCTCCGCGACCACGCGCTGCGACTGCGACAGGGCCTCGCCCATCAGCCGGCGCGCCCACAGCGCGAGCCGCCCGCCCACCCGCGGTTCGGCGTCGATCGCGGCGCGCACCTTCTCGACGGCGAAGCCGGCGTGCCCGGTGTCGTCGAGCACGGCCAGGACGAGCTCTCGCGTGTCGGAGTCCAGCCTGGCCGCCACCTCCCGGTAGAAGTCGCTGGCGATCGAGTCGCCCACGTACGCCTTGACGAGCCCCTCCAGCCAGTCCGAGGGCGCCGTCTGCTTGTGGAAGCTGTCGTACGCCGTGACGAACGGGTCCATCGCCTCGGTCGGCTCGATCCCGATCTCGGTGAGCCGGTTCCGGATCCGCTCGAAGTGGTGGAACTCGGCGGACGCCATCTTCGCGAGCTCCGCCTTGTCCGTGAGCGTGGGGGCGAGCTTCGCGTCCTCCGCGAGCCGTTCGAACGCCGCCAGCTCGCCGTAGGCGAGCGCGCCGAGCAGATCCACGACCGCGGCACGGTAATGGGGGTCGACGGAGGCCTTCGCCCAGTCCTGGGCGGCGACCGAGGTGGGTTCGGCGGATGCGTCGGTGGCGTTGTCAGGCGTCGTCATGCAGCGCACAATAGTCCGCTCCGCGCCCCGAGGAAGTCCCTGGTCAATCACTGTGACGACGACTACGTGACCGAATCGGCCATCACGTGTGCGCGATTCCGGGGTATGGTGGTAATGCGCCTGCTGAGTACTACGACGTACCTCGACAGGCCGCACGTATGAGGATGCCCGGTCGGTGGCCCGATCGGCTCCGACCCGACAGCCCTCCCTGTCCGTACGGCACAGTGCGTACGGCATCCGGAGGGACCCTCAGCGATACGAGCGCTGGAACGTCGGCGTGGTCCCGTGGCACTAGGCCCGTCCCCCAAGCAGGCCGACGTCGTACACACGGTCACGACCCCCGCGTTCGCCTCGCATCGCGTACACAGAAGAGGCAGCACCCTGACTACGACTTTTCGAGAACTCGGAATCCTTCCCGAGACGGCCGAGGCCCTGGAAGCCGTCGGCATCATCAATCCCTTCCCCATCCAGGAGATGACCCTTCCCGTAGCCCTCTCCGGCACGGACGTCATCGGCCAGGCCAAGACCGGCACCGGCAAGACGCTCGGTTTCGGCCTCCCGCTCCTCGAGCGCGTCACCGTCCCCGTGGACGTCGAGGCGGGCCGGGCCAAGCCCGAGGCCCTCACCGACGCCCCCCAGGCACTCGTCGTCGTGCCCACCCGCGAGCTCTGCACGCAGGTCACCAACGACCTGCTCACCGCGGGCAAGGTACGCAATGTGCGCGTCATGGCGATCTACGGCGGCCGGGCCTACGAACCCCAGGTGGAGGCCCTGAAGAAGGGCGTCGACGTCATCGTCGGCACCCCGGGGCGTCTGCTGGACCTGGCCGGCCAGAAGAAGCTGAACCTGAAGCATGTGAAGTGCCTGGTCCTCGACGAGGCCGACGAGATGCTCGACCTGGGCTTCCTGCCCGATGTCGAGAAGATCATCGACATGCTGCCGGCCAAGCGGCAGACCATGCTGTTCTCGGCGACCATGCCGGGCGCGGTCATCGGGCTCGCCCGCCGCTACATGTCCCAGCCGACGCACATCCGTGCCACGGCACCGGACGACGAGGGCGCGACCGTCGCGAACATCGCCCAGCACGTCTACCGCGCTCACTCCATGGACAAGCCGGAGATGGTCGCACGCATACTGCAGGCCGAGACACGCGGACTGGCGATGATCTTCTGCCGTACGAAGCGTACGGCGGCCGACATCGCCGAGCAGCTCCAGCGGCGCGGCTTCGCGTCCGGCGCGGTCCACGGCGACCTCGGCCAGGGCGCGCGTGAGCAGGCGCTGCGGGCCTTCCGCAACGGCAAGGTGGACGTGCTCGTCTGCACCGACGTGGCCGCGCGCGGCATCGACGTCGAGGGCGTCACGCACGTCGTCAACTATCAGTCCCCCGAGGACGAGAAGACGTACCTGCACCGCATCGGCCGCACGGGCCGGGCGGGCGCGTCGGGTACGGCGATCACGCTCGTCGACTGGGACGACATCCCGCGCTGGCAGCTGATCAACAAGGCGCTGGAGCTCAACTTCAACGACCCGGTGGAGACGTATTCCACCTCCCCGCACCTCTTCGCCGAGCTCGGCATCCCCGAGGGCACGAAGGGCGTCCTGCCGCGCTCCGAGCGCACGCGTGCGGGGCTCGCTGCGGAGGAGCTGGAGGATCTCGGCGAGACAGGCGGCCGGGGGCCGCGCGGCCGCCGCTCCTCGGGCCCGTCCGCGGAGGCCGAGCGTCCGGCACGTACGCCGCGTCGCCGGCGTCGTACGCGGAACGGGTCGCCGATGGAGACGCCGTCCGCCCCGGAGGCCACTCAGGCCACGGACACGGTGGAGGCCGTGGAGCCGCGCGCCCAGCGCCGTCGCCGCCGTATGCGCGGCGGTGTGGCCGAACCGGTCGCCGCGGTGACCGAGACGGCGGCGCCGGAGGCGGCGGAGACCGCTGTGGACACGGCCGAGCCCGTCAAGCCGCGCCGCCGCCGGACCCGCAGGGGCGCGGAGGCTGCGGAGACCGCCGTGAACACGGACGGGGCCACGGAGACGGCTCCCATCGCCGCAGAGGCCGCGGTGGACGTGGCGGATGCCGTGGAGGCCAAGCCGCGCCGTCGTACGCGCAAGGCCGCCGAGGCCGTGGTCGACACGGCGGAGGCCGCCGTGGACACCGTCGAGGCGACGGAGGCCACGCCGCGCCGACGCACCCGCAAGACCGCGGACGCGACCCCCGGAGAGGCGGCCGTCGACACTGCCGAGGCCGCGGAGGACAAGCCGCGCCGACGCACCCGCAAGGCGGCCGAGACCCCGGTCGACACGGCCGAGGCCGAGGCGGCGGTCAAGCCGCGGCGTACGCGCAAGACCTCAGAGGCCGCCCCTGCCGAGACGGCCGAGGCGGCACCGGAGCCGGAGGCGAAGCCGCGCCGACGCACCCGTAAGGCCGCTGAGGCGACCCCCGCGGAAGCGGCCGTCGACACTGCCGAGGCGACGGAGGCCACGCCACGCCGACGCACCCGCAAGACCGCGGAAGCCGCCCCCGTCGAGGTGGCGATTCCCGCTCAGGCGGCGGAAGAGCCGGAGGCCAAGCCCCGGCGCCGGACCCGCAAGGCGGTAGCCGCCGACACGGAGCTGCAGGCGCAGGCGGACGAGGTCGCGGCGAAGCCGCGACGGCGTACGCGCAAGGCCGCCGAGCCGGCCGAGGGCTGACCCGACACCCGGTCGATGGCCCGTCTCCACCCCGCGTGGAGACGGGCCATCGGCGTTTCTCCCGCTCCGTACACCTTGATGTCACCCTGCCCCACCCGCGCACGGCACCGACCGCCCGGTAACCTCCCCTCCATGAGCCGTCCCCCCAGCTTCACCCCGCCGCCCGGTGTCCGGGCGTACCGGCTCGGTACGGACCGCGGGGAGTTCGCCGTCCTTGAGGCCGACGCCGCGAGGGATCGGGTGAAGGGGACCGCGCTTCTACTGCCCGGGTTCACCGGGAGCAAAGAGGACTTCATCGTGCTGCAGCCGCTGCTGGCCGCGGCCGGATACCGGACCGTCGCCGTCGACGGACGAGGGCAGTACGAGTCCCCCGGCCCCCGGGACGACGAAGCGCCGTACGAGCAGGCCGAGTTGGCGCGGGACGTGATCGCGCAGGCGCACGCCGCCGGGGCGCCCGTGCACCTGCTCGGGCACTCCCTGGGCGGTCAGATCGCCCGCGCCGCCGTCCTCCTCGACGCTTCCCCGTTCGTCTCGCTGACCCTCATGGCCTCCGGCCCGGCCCAGATCTCGGCCCCCCAGCAGCAGCGCGTCAAGCTGCTGCACGACGCGCTCGCCGTCCTGGACATGGCCCAGGTCTGGGAGGCCATCCAGGCCATGGAACCGCCGGAGGACGTCGACGCCGGGGACATCGACGAGGGGCTCGCCGACGGGGAGGACCTGCGCCGCCGCTGGCTCGGCAACAGCCCCGCCCAGCTCATGGCCACCGGCCGGCAGTTGTGCACGGAACCCGACCGGGTGGCCGAACTGGCTGCCGTGGGCCTGCCCGTGCACGTGCTGTCCGGCGACCGCGACGACACCTGGCCGGTCCCGCTCCTGGACGACATGGCCGCCCGGCTCGGTGCCGACCGCACGGTCGTACCGGATGCCGAGCACTCCCCCAACACCGATCAGCCGGCACACACGGCCCGCGCTCTGGCCGCCTTCTGGGACCAGGTCCTCGGGGCGGCCTAGTACTGGCCCTGGAGGTGCTCCCAGAATCCGTCCCGCAGGGCGCGCCGCAGGTCCGACTGGCCGCGGAGCGAGTACTGCAGCAGGCCCTCGGCCTCCACCAGCAGATCCTGGTCGACGGAGCCCGGCAGATACGGATGGCCGGGCAGCAGGTCGGCCAGCGCCTCCCGGCCCCGGGCCGCCAGCCACTTCGCCGCGATCTGCGCGCCCACGAAGCGGACGTCCTCGCGGGTGGGACGGGCGACGGACGAGGCCTCGTAGGTCGTGGCCGTCCGCCGGCTCACATACGGCTTGAAGAACTCGAGCTCCAGGGTGCGCTGGCTGTCGACCTCCCACAGCAGCGGTTCCGCCTGGTTGCGGCCCTCGGGCGCCTCGATGCCCCACAGGTGCACCCGGGCGCCGTAGCCCTGCGCCGCCTCGACCGCCGACACCAGGTCCTCGTCGCCGCCGATGAGCGCCGCGTCGCTGATGGCCCGGTGCCGGGCGAGTGACTCGAGGTCGGTCCTGATCAGGGAGTCGACGCCCTTTTGCTGGTTGTTGGCGTTGAGGTTGCCGAGCCGCACCTTCACGTCGGGGAGTTCGGCGATGGACTGCTGCTCGGCGGTGTGGATACGGCGTCTGGCGCCGTCGTACCAGTACACGCGCAGCAGCCGGCTGTCCGCGAAGATCGTGCGCGCCTTGTCGATGAGTGCCTCGATCAGTCCCTCGGCGTCGAGGTCGAAGGCCCGGCGGTCCTCGGTGCCGGCGACGAGGCGTCCCGCGGCCGCGTACAGGTAGCCGGCATCGACGAAGATCGCATGGGTCGAGGGCGTCTTGGCCACCTCGGCGAGCATGCGCTGGAGCAACTCGTTGGTGCGGTCGATACGGGCGCCGAGCGCCGACAGGTCGTCGTTCATACTGCCTCCATTGTCCCGGCGGTCACGCTGCGAACACAAACGGCGCCGGTCAGTGCAACGTGAATCCAGTCAGCGCCGGAAACCAACTCCTTACCAGTCGGTCATTAGAGACTCGAAAAATTTCCTTAGCGTAGGGAATGTTCTGCCGGGGCACCCGGTTGATTCCTACAGGAACACGGGCACCGTCGCCCGTGCTCCGCTCACCAGTAGTTCTCCTCAGGAGGATGACCAGACGAAGGGAGAAGCCTTATGCGCTTCGAAATCATGCGACTCGACGACGTCGACGGCACCCCCGTGGACACCACCGTCGTGGACGCCGCCTCCGTCAAGCAGATCGTTCAGCAGGCCGCGGCCATCGGGCAGCGCCTCTGGATCCGCCCGGCCGAGACGACAGCCTCGTAATCGAATCGGGCGGGCTCGGAGAAGCCGGCACAACCGATACTTCTGCACAACCGAACCACTTGACGCAACCGGCGCTCAGGCGTGACCGACCAGGCACGGCCTCGGCGCGAACGACGTAGACGACGTACAACGACGTGAGCAAGTCCTCGGCGTGACCGAAACTTCGAAGCCCCGTACGGCACCTGTGCCGTACGGGGCTTCGCGTGTACCGGGACCGCCCGGGCAGTTCAGCTCCCGCGGACGACCTCGGTGATGCCGTTGATGATCTGCTGCACGGCGATCGCGGAGAGCATCATGCCCGCGAGCCGGGTCACCAGGACCACGCCGCCGTCTTTGATGACGCGGATGATCACCAGCGAGTAGCGCATGACCAGCCACAGCACGACGTGGATCGCGAGGATCGCCGTCCACACCGACACCTGGGCGCCCACGCTGTCGGCCCGCTGGACCGCCAGGATCACGGACACGATGGCGCCCGGCCCGGCGAGCAGCGGCATGCCGAGCGGCACGAGGGCGACATTGACGTCCTTGGTCTGCTTCGGCTCGTCGGTCTTGCCGGTCAGCAGGTCGAGGGCGATCAGCAGCAGGAGCAGTCCGCCCGCGATCATCAGGGCGGGCACCGAGACATGCAGATAGTCCAGGATCTGGTGGCCGAGCACCCCGAACACCGCGATCACACCGCCGGCCACGCAGACGGCCTGGAAGGCCATCCGCTTCTGCACCTTGGCGGAGCGTCCGGCGGTGAGCGCGAGGAAGATCGGAGTGATCCCCGGGGGATCCATGATCACGAAGAGGGTGAGGAAGAGGGAACCGAAGAGGGCGACGTCGAACATGAAGGCCTTGCGAAGAGGTACGGACGGACACACGGCGGCGGACGCGGCCGATGGACTGGTTCAAGGGGGCGGAGCCGGAAGGCACGCGACGGTGGGGGCACGGCGGCGTATGACGGGCCCGAAAGCAGTGAGAACGAGCAGCGGGGACTACGACAGCGCTAGGCGCTCGGGTGTCCACCGGTGCCCGGCACCGGGAACCCCCCGGTGCCGCGCCTGATGATCTCCCCGTACACCTCGGGGTCGGTGGTGTTCTCCCCGAGCACGCACGTCTTGCGGCTGCCGTGGTAGTCGGAGGAACCGGTGACGAGGAGCCCCAGTTCGCCGGCGAGGCCGCGCAGCCGCGCCCGGGTCGCCTGGTCGTGGTCCATGTGGTCGACCTCGATGCCGTCGAGCCCCGCGGCGGCGAGGTCCGCGATGACGGACTCCGGCACGGTCCGCCCGCGCTGGGAGGCGGCCGGGTGCGCGAAGACGGTCACCCCGCCCGCGGCCTTGACCAGCCTGATCGCCTCGAACGGATCGGTCGCGTGCTTCTCGACGTAGGCGCGCCCGCCGTCGGCCAGCCAGTCGGGCGTGAACGCGTCCGAGACGCTGTCCACGACGCCGAGCTCGACCAGGACGGTGGCGATGTGCGGGCGTCCGACCGAGCCGTCGCCGGCGATGCGGGCCACCTGCTCCCAGGTGATCGGCACGCCCAGCTCGCGGAGCTTGTCGACCATCGCGTGCGCCCGCGGCACCCGGTCGTCCCGGACCAGCTCCCGCTCGGCGAGCAGGTCAGGCTGCTCGGGGTCGAACAGGTAGGCAAGCATGTGCATGCTGATGCCCTGCCACCGGCAGGAGAGCTCGGCGCCGGGAACCAGGGTCAGCCCCTCGGGCAGCGCGCGGATCGCCTCGGCGTGGCCGCGGGTGGAGTCGTGGTCGGTCAGGGCGATCACGTCCAGTCCGGCGGCAGCGGCGGCCAGCACCAGCTCCGCCGGGGTGTCCGTACCGTCGGAGGCGGTGGAGTGGGTGTGCAGGTCGATGCGCACGACGCGGACTCCAAGCGACGACGGGGGGAGGGGACGCTCAAGAATAACGGGATCCCTCAGTTCGTCATACCCGCAGCCGGGATGCGCCCCCTACGCCCGCGGGCTCCCCCGCGTCATGGCTGCAGCAGGCGCGGCGACAACGCCCCGCAGGGGAGCAGGTCGACTTCGGCCCCCGCGTCCCTGAGGTCGGTCAGTACCAGTTCGTCGTACAGCAGCATGCCCGTCTGCTCGGGCCAGACGACCGCCCACAGCCACAGTCCTCGCGCCTCGCCCGCGAAGACCGCGCGATCGTCGGGGGTGCCGGTGACATGCCACAGCGGGGTGGGGCGGCCGGCCGCCAGCACCTTGGCCTGGGGCGGCTTCTCGACGTTCAGATAGGGGCCGGGGTCCGGGCCGTCGATGCCCGCGTACCACGCACCCAGGCCGACCCCCAACTCCTCGGCGACGAGGATCAGCTCGCCCATACCGCCGAGCGGTCCCGGGCCCGAACAGGCCACGGCCGTGGCACGGCCCCCGCTGCGGTCGTCGCCCGCGCACGCCACGCCGGTGAACAGCCATCCGACCGGCAGCGGCCACGGCATCCACACCGGCACCTTCGCCCGGTGCACCACGACGCCGAGGGCCTCGACGCTGGGCGGGATCACGGGCTGCAGGGGATGCACGCTGCCGTGCACGTCGCACTGCCACGAGTCGGCAAAGAGTCCGGGAGCCCTGACCCGGCCACCACACTTCGGGCAACTGGGTTCGCCCCTCATAGGCCCCCACGGTCCTCCCCGTCCCGCGCCGCGTCAAGGACGATCACCCGTCCGGCGTGTAGCTCGCACGCACGCCTGATCGACCAAAACTAGATGCAGTTTGCATTAATTAGTTCCCCTAACATAATGTATGTATAGGCCAACCAATCCAGGGAGAGTGCGAGGACAAGCATGAGCACCCATACAGGAGGACCGGCCGCGGCGGCCGGGACGGATCCGTTCGACGCGGGAGCCGGCGGCATCCTGCGCCAGCCCAAGTCCGTGTGGGCCACAGCCGGCGCGTCCGTCGTCGCGTTCATGGGCATCGGGCTCGTGGACCCGATCCTGCCGTCCATCGCCAAGGGCCTGCAGGCCACGCCCAGCCAGGTCTCCCTCCTCTTCACCTCGTACTTCCTGATCACCGCCGTCGCCATGCTGGTCACCGGCTTCGTCTCCAGCCGTATCGGCGGCCGCAGGACACTGCTGCTCGGCCTCGCCTTCGTGGTGGTCTTCGCGGCCCTCGCAGGCACCTCGGGTTCGGTCGCCCAGCTCGTCGGCTTCCGCGCCGGCTGGGGCCTCGGCAACGCGCTCTTCGTCTCCACGGCGCTCGCCGTGATCGTCGGCGCGGCGGCCGGAGGCAGCGCCGCGGCGATCCTGCTGTACGAGTCGGCGCTCGGCCTCGGCATGGCGTGCGGCCCGCTGCTGGGCGCGCTGCTCGGGAACATCAGCTGGCGTTACCCGTTCTTCGGCACGGCCACGCTGATGGCGATCGGCTTTCTGTGCATCACGGCGTTCCTGAAGGAGCAGCCGCGGCCCGCGCGGAAGACCTCGCTCCTCGACCCGATCAAGGCACTCGGCCACGGCGGGCTCGCCTCGGTGGCCGCCTCCGCCTTCTTCTACAACTACACGTTCTTCACCGTGCTGGCCTTCACACCGTTCGTGCTGGACATGACCCCCTACAAGTCGGGCGCGGTGTTCTTCGCCTGGGGCCTGCTGCTGGCCGTCTTCTCGGTGATCGTGGCGCCCCGTATGCAGGCGCGCTTCGGTTCGCTGAAGGTGCTCGGCGGCTCGCTGGTGCTACTGGCGATCGACGTGGCCGTGCTCGGCTACGGCGACCACACCGCCGCGATCGTCTGCACGGTCCTGTCCGGTGCCTTCATCGGCGTGAACAACACGGTCTACACCGAGCTGGCCCTCGGCGTGTCGGACGCCCCGCGCCCGGTGGCCAGCGCGGGCTACAACTTCGTGCGCTGGTTCGCCGCGGCGGCCGCCCCCTACCTGGCGCCGAAGATCGAGGAGTGGAGCGACATCCACATCCCGTTCGTGGTCGCGGCCCTCACCGCCGTCGTGGGCGCAATCGTGGTGTTCGTACGACACAACGCCCTCACACACGAGGCCGAGGAGCTCGAGACGCGGCACGCGAGCGAGGACGGTGTCACCGTCTTCGCCAACTGACCTCCGGCGGCCGCGGATCGGTGAGCTTGCTCACTCCGCGTCAGTCCAGCGGGACGGACCTGCGGGACGGATCCCGCAGGTCCGTCCCGCTCGTCAGCCAGCGTTCCTGGAGGGCCGGTGCTCCGTGCACCCGCTTCCAGGCGGCCTCGTTCGGGGTCATGGGCAGCAACGGCAGGAACCGCACCGGGTCGAGCGGCTCCTCCAGTTCGAGGTCCTCGACCAGGCCGCCCGGCTCGGCGACCAGGACCGAGGTGAACGGTGCGCCGGGCCACAGCGGTTCGCCCACGTCCAGCGAGGCGCCGGGCGCCACGACCACGCCCTCGACCTGGGGGGACGCACCGAGCACAGCGAGCGGACGCAACACCTTGTCGGTGTCGGCGACACCGGCGCGGACCGAGAGGACCAACTCGGCGCGGGGTCCCTTGAGGGCGTCGGCGAGCGTCGCCGTGGGGTCCGTCATCGGCTGGGCGGACATCCCCAGAGTGGCGTAACGGACGATGTCCTTCTCCCGGAAACGCAGCACCTCGATGCGGTCCGTACCCAGGAAGGTGACCGCGGCGCGGGCGTCCGGTTCGCCCAGCGCTGTGCGCAACCGAGCCTCGACCAGTGGAAGAACATCAACCATGCGGTGAATATAGAACTCGTCAGTACCGGGCAAAGCAGCGCCTTGACACTTCGGTCGGCTGATACTCTTGGCCGGTGGTTCGGGGCAGCACGCAGAAGCGTCGCGGTCGGGTCCCGACACCGTGAGATTCCCCGACGGGGAATGAATCGTCCCTCACGAGGGACTGGCTGGAGGAGGTGGGGCTGTCATGGATCGAAGTCGACCGTGCAGTAGCACCCGCTCTTCCGGTCATTGATGTAGCTGCTCTGGCTGGCCGCCACCTCTCACTTGCGCGCCATGATTTCGCGCGGATCCCCCTCGGACCCGCTCCGGACTCCCGGTGCGTCACGGAAGAGCACTTCGTTTCGTTCTGCTCTGTCTGATCTGAATCAGCAGCGAAGTCCGCCACCGCGATGGTGCGGTGCTCCCCGCTTTGTGGACGTGCCAAACATGCGCACTCCCAGGACGTCCTCATTCCGGGCAGTTCCACCCGTCGTCGGCGCCATCGCTGCTCGTTGCGAAGGAGCCCGCCATGTCGATGATCCGTGACCTGCGTGCCGCGGTCCGCCCCTCCCGCCCCTCGCTGCGCAAGGACGCCGCCCCGTACGACAGCACTCGCGACCCCGCGACGCCGTCCGCCGTCGTCGACTGCGCCGTCTACCGCGACGGGTTCCGGGTCGACACGGCCAGTCCGCTGTCGCCGCAGGAGGCGATGCGCCGGGTGCAGCGCGACGGAGGCTTCGTGTGGATCGGTCTGCACGAGCCGACCGAAGCCGAATTCTCCGGTATCGCAAGCGAGTTCGGGCTGCACCCGCTGGCGGTCGAGGACGCGGTGCAGGCGCACCAGCGCCCCAAGCTGGAGCGGTACGACGACTCCCTCTTCGCCGTCTTCAAGACCATCCACTACGTCGACCACGACGAGCTGACCGCCAACAGCGAGGTCGTCGAGACCGGCGAGGTCATGTGCTTCACCGGACGGGACTTCTTCATCACCGTCCGGCACGGCGGCCAGGGCTCGCTGCGGACGCTGCGGCACCGGCTGCAGGACGACCCCGAACTGCTCGCCAAGGGCCCCTCGGCCGTGCTGCACGCGATCGCCGACCACGTCGTCGACGGGTACATCGCCGTGGCCGACGCGATGCAGGTCGACATCGACGAGGTGGAGACGGAGGTGTTCTCGCCGGGCAGGAAGGGCGGCACGCCCCGGGGCACGGACGCCGGCCGCATCTACCAACTCAAGCGCGAGGTGCTGGAGTTCAAGCGGGCGGTGGCACCGCTCATGCGGCCGATGCTGCTGCTGAGCGAGCGGCCGATGCGGCTGGTCGACCCGGACATCCAGAAGTACTTCCGCGATGTCGCCGACCACCTCGCCCGGGTCCACGAGCAGGTGGTGGGCTTCGACGAGCTGCTGAACTCGATCCTCCAGGCCAACCTGGCGCAGGCGTCCGTCGCGCAGAACGAGGACATGCGCAAGATCACGGCGTGGGCGGCGATCATCGCCGTGCCGACGATGGTCTGCGGCGTGTACGGCATGAACTTCAAGCACATGCCGGAACTCCACTGGAAGTACGGCTACCCGGTGATCATGGGCATCACGGTGGCCATCTGTCTGGGTATCCACCGCACACTGAAGCGCAACGGCTGGCTGTGACGGCGGGTCCGGGCCACGGCTGCGGACGGGATCGGCACGGCACGTCCTAGGCTGGGCCCATGACAAGCGAGCTGCTCGACCGGGCCCTCGTCGAGGAGGCCACGAAGAAGTCCGGGCTGATCTGGGTCCAGGGAGCACTGCCGGACCCCCCGCGGGCGCTGTGGCACGTGTGGCACGAGGGCGCCGCCTGCGTGGTCGGCGACGGCCCCGGCGAACAGCCGCTGACCGGCCTCTCCGACGGCGGGGACGCCCTCGTCACGGTCCGCAGCAAGGACAAGGGCGGCCGGATCGTCACCTGGTCCGCGAAGGTGGTCGAGCTGGCGCAGGGCTCGCCCGAGTGGGAGACCGCGGTCGCCGAGCTGAAGGGCAAGCGGCTGAACGCTCCCGACGGCGAGGAGATGCCGGAGCGCTGGCGCCGGGAGTGCCGTGTGCTGCGCCTGGAGCCGGCGGGCGCGACGGTGGCGCTCCCCTCGGACTCCCAGGCCGCGCCGCCCGTCCCGACCCCGGCGACGACCCGCCGGCCGATCCCGGCGGCCCTGCCCCGTCTGCTGCGGCGCAAGCGCCGGTAGCCCTGCCTCGCGGCCGGGCTCCCCGCCCGCCGTCAGGACGACGGCAGTTGCCTCCCGTAGTCCACCGTCTCGTTCTTCGACGGCTCCGCCAGGGCGAAGCTCTTCCCCCAGTCCGAGAGAGTGAGTGTCCCCGCGTTCCCGGCGCGGACCAGGCGCAGCGGATAGGGGGTTCCCTCCAGGGAGACGTCCAGCGTGCCACCGGAGCCCTTGTCCCCGGTGATCCGGATCGTGCGGATGCCGTTCTGCTCGTGGTGGCCGTCGGTCGCCAGCGCGCCGTGGAGGGTCAGAAGCCCCTCCAGCAGCACGTCCTTGTCGGTGAAGCCGCTGAAACGCTTGTAGGCCGGGTCCCCCGTCGGCACCGTCACGTACTTGCCGTCGAGCTTGTCGGCCGCCGCCTGCGAGCCCCCGCCACCCTCCTTGCCGTCCTGCTGGTTCCAGAACTTGGCGTCGGCCTTCAGGAACAGGTGCCGGCCCACCCGCAGCAGCTTGAACGTGCCGTTCTTCGAGGTGACCGAGCCGGTGCCGCCGTCGGCCTTCAGTTGCATGTCCAGCGTGTAGGTGGTGCCGCTGCTGACGACGGTCCCGGACAGCCTGACCGCCGACGCCGATGCGGCCGCCGTCCGCGTACGGCTCTGGATCTTGTCGGCCGGCAGCTTGCCCACCCCGTTCGTCCCGGCGTCCGGATCGCTGCTGCACCCGACGAGCCCCGTCCCCGTCACGACCAGCGCGCACACCAGTACGGCCCTGCGGGTACGGCCGTGGGGAAATGCGGTCACAGGTGGGGCTGCCTCTCATCCGGAGTCCTCATCGGCTACGGCAGCGTACCGGTGCCTGTGAGGCCCTCCGGAGCCAGTCCGTCCGCGCCTCTCGCCAGGGCGTACCGCACCAGGACGGGCTAGCCTGAAGCCCACGCGAGCGGACAAAACAGCAGGAAAAGGAGGTGCGGGCATGGCGGCAAGCGCCCCTCGCATCTTCGTCTCGCACCTGGCCGGCGTCCCCGTCTTCGACCCCAACGGCGACCAGGTCGGACGCGTGCGCGACCTCGTGGTCATGCTGCGCGTGGGCGGGCGTCCTCCCCGACTCCTCGGCCTGGTCGTGGAGCTGACCACCCGTCGCCGTAGCTTCCTGCCCATGACCCGCGTGACCGGCATCGAGTCCGGCCAGGTCATCACCACCGGCGTGCTGAACGTGCGGCGCTTCGAGCAGCGGCCCACCGAGCGGCTCGTCTTCGGCGAGCTGCTGGACCGGCGCGTCACGCTCGTCGAGAGCGAGGAGGAGGTCACCGTCCTCGACCTGTCCGTGCAGCAGCTGCCCGCCCGCCGTGAGTGGGAGGTCGGCAAGGTCTTCGTGCGCAAGGGGAAGGGCGGGGCGTTCCGGCGCAGCAAGGGCGAGACGCTCACGGTCGACTGGTCCGCCGTCACCGGGTTCTCCCTGGAGGAGCAGGGCCAGGGCGCCGAGAGCCTGCTCGCCACCTTCGAACAGCTGCGGCCCGCCGACCTCGCCAACGTCCTGCACCATCTCTCCGCCAAGCGCCGCGCGGAGGTGGCCGCCGCCCTGGACGACGACCGGCTCGCCGATGTGCTGGAACAGCTGCCGGAGGACGACCAGGTCGAAATCCTCGGCAAGCTGAAGCAGGAGCGCGCCGCGGACATCCTGGAGGCCATGGACCCGGACGACGCCGCCGATCTGCTCGGCGAGCTGCCGGAGGACGAGAAGGAACGGCTGCTGAGCCTGATGCAGCCCGCCGACGCGGCCGAGATGCGCCGTCTGATGGCGTACGAGGAGAAGACCGCGGGCGGTCTGATGACCACCGAGCCGATCGTGCTGCGGCCGGACGCGACCATCGCCGACGCCCTCGCCCGGGTCCGCAACCGCGATCTGTCGCCCGCGCTCGCCGCCCAGGTCTACGTCTGCCGTCCGCCGGACGAGACACCGACCGGCAAATACCTGGGGATCGTGCACTTCCAGCGGCTGCTGCGGGACCCGCCGTACACGCTCGTCAGCTCGATCCTGGACAACGACCTGCAGCCGCTGGCCCCGGACGCGCCGCTGCCGGTGGTGGCCGGGTTCTTCGCCACCTACGACATGGTCGCGGCGCCCGTCGTCGACGAGTCCGGCTCGCTGCTCGGCTCGGTGACCGTGGACGACGTACTGGACCACATGCTGCCCGAGGACTGGCGCGAGACGGAGTTCGACCTGAGCGACGAGGGGGTCGCCCATGGTCCCTGAGCGTGAGAAGGTGCCCTCCGGCGCGACCGCCGCGACCCGTACCCGCATCCGGCTCGACCAGCCGCAGCCCCGGCGCACCCGTGTGCTGCCCGAATGGGACCCGGAGGCCTTCGGACGCCTCTCGGAACGGATCGCGCGCTTCCTGGGCACCGGGCGGTTCATCGTCTGGATGACGGTGGTCATCATCATCTGGCTGGTGTGGAACGTCACCGCCCCGCACTACCTGCGCTTCGACCCGTACCCCTTCATCTTCCTGACCCTGATGCTGTCCCTCCAGGCCTCGTACGCGGCCCCGCTCATCCTGCTGGCCCAGAACCGTCAGGACGACCGCGACAGGGTCAACCTCGAGCAGGACCGCAAGCAGAACGAGCGATCGATCGCGGACACCGAGTACCTGACCCGGGAGGTCGCCGCGCTGCGCACCGGCCTCGGCGAAGTGGCCACCCGGGACTGGATCCGCTCCGAGCTCCAGGACCTCGCGAAGGAACTGGACGGGCACCGGCGCCCCGACGGGCATGCCGTACTTCCGGCGGACCGGGCGGGCGGACGTGACGTAGACGACCGCTGACACGGCGTACCGGCGCCCCACCGGGCGCCGTACCATCGTGGTTATGGCTACGGAAGACGCGGTGCGCCAGGCACTGGCGACGGTGAACGACCCCGAGATCCAGCGACCCATCACCGAGCTGGGGATGGTCAAATCGGTGGAGATCGGCGCGGAAGGAGCGGTCGCGGTCACCGTGTACCTGACGGTTTCCGGCTGCCCCATGCGCGACACCATCACCCAGCGCGTCACGGAGGCGGTCTCCCGTGTCGAGGGCGTCACCCGGGTGGACGTCACGCTCGACGTGATGAGCGACGAGCAGCGCCGCGAACTGGCGACCGCACTGCGCGGCGGCCAGGCCGAACGTGAGATCCCCTTCGCCAAGCCGGGCTCGCTCACCCGTGTGTACGCGGTCGCGTCCGGCAAGGGCGGCGTCGGCAAGTCCTCGGTGACGGTGAACCTGGCTGCGGCGATGGCGGCCGACGGCCTGAAGGTCGGCGTCGTGGACGCCGACATCTACGGCCACAGCGTGCCGCGCATGCTCGGCGCCGACGGCCGTCCGACCCAGGTCGAGAACATGATCATGCCGCCGCAGGCGAACGGCGTGAAGGTCATCTCGATCGGCATGTTCACCCCGGGCAACGCGCCGGTCGTCTGGCGCGGCCCGATGCTGCACCGCGCGCTCCAGCAGTTCCTCGCGGACGTGTTCTGGGGGGATCTGGACGTGCTGCTGCTTGACCTCCCGCCGGGCACGGGCGACATCGCGATCTCGGTGGCCCAGTTGGTCCCCAACGCGGAGATCCTGGTGGTCACCACTCCGCAGCAGGCGGCCGCGGAGGTGGCGGAACGCGCCGGCTCCATCGCCGTCCAGACCCACCAGAAGATCGTCGGCGTGGTCGAGAACATGTCCGGCCTGCCCTGCCCGCACTGCGGCGAGATGGTGGACGTGTTCGGCACGGGCGGCGGCCAGCAGGTCGCCGACGGCCTCACCCGCACGACCGGCGCCACGGTCCCGGTCCTCGGCTCCATCCCCATCGACGTCCGGCTGCGCGAGGGCGGCGACGAGGGCAAGCCGGTGGTCCTGACCGACCCGGACTCCCCGGCGGGCTCGGCCCTGCGTGCCATCGCGGGCAAGCTGGGCGGCCGTCAGCGCGGCCTCGCGGGGCTGGCGCTGGGGATCACGCCGAAGAACAAGTTCTAGGCCCGCCTGCGCCGACAGAGGCGTTCCGCGAGCTGTGTACGCCGATGGGGGCGCCGTCCGGGTGGGACGGCGCCCCCATCGGCGTACCCGGCTAGGCGTAGGCCGCGAAGTCCCTGACCACGGCGAAGCCCAGACCGTACGCGCTCATCCCTCTGCCGTACGCCCCCACGTGCACACCCGCCTGCGTGGAGCCGGCCAGCACCCAGCCGAACTCGGACTCGCGGTAGTGGAAGGGCGTCGGAACGCCGTCCACGGGCAGCGACAAGGTCGACCAGGCGGGGCCGGACAGGTCGTCCGCGAGCACCCAGGCCGTCTCGGTCTGCTGGTCCAGCCAGTCGTCCCGCAGGGTGTGGTCCATCTGGCCCGGCCAGGTGAACGAGAGCAGCCCCACGCCCGCGAGCCAGGCCGCCGAGGAGACCGATGTCGCCTCCAGCAGGCCGGTGCCGTCCGGGCTGCGCCGAACGGGGTTGGCGGCCACGGTCACCACGACCGCGAACCGCTCCTTGTCCTCGGTGGCCTCGCTGCGCACGGAGGGCTCTTCGCCGTTCCCGATCGATCCGTGCTCCACGGCTCCGTCGGCCGCCGTGCCCACGTGCATCAGCCAGCGCGGACCCGTGAACGCCTCATCGAGGCCGTACCACGGGAAGGACGCCTGGAGATAGCCGTCGACCGTGCCCCGGGCGAAGGGAAGCTGTTGTCCGCCCTCCGCGGCCGGCGCCTGTACGCCCACCCGACTTGTCGTCTCCATCTGCCCGGACGCCTCCTCGCTCTCGTCGGACCCGAGCGGCCCGCCCCCCACGGGCGTCCTCGCTCCGAAACCGGTCCGCACAACAACTGGGCAGCATAGCCACAGCTCTCGGGACAGCAGGGGAACGCCCGCGTGTACGGCCCTGTGGGCGTCGCGATATGGCCGCGCGCACGCCGACGGGTGTGTGGCCTGCGTCACCTCGCCACGTGACGGGTACGCAGGGCCTGCGTACGCGGACGGCTCAGGTCGCGTCCGCGTCGAAGGGCGGACGCTCGCCGGGTTCGGTCTTCTCGGGCCTCTTCGTCATGTCGACGGGGCCGGAAGGAGAGGACGAGGACGGGGACTCGGTCTCGCGGCCGTGCACCGAGTCCGTGATCTCGGCCATTTCCTTCTTCAGGTCGAAGCCGTTGCGGATCTCCTTGAGCCCCAGGTCGTCGTTGTCCAGCTGCTTGCGGATGAACGTCTTGGGGTTGAGGTCCTCGAACTCGAAGTCCTTGAACTCCGGGCCCAGTTCGCTTCTGATGTCCTGCTTGGCGCTCTCCGAGAACTCCCGGATCTTGCGGATGGTGCGGGTGACGTCCTGGATCATTTTCGGGAGCTTGTCCGGACCGAAGACGAGCACGGCGAGGACAACGATCGTGACCAGCTCGAGCGGTCCTATGTCATTGAACACACGAAGCTCCTTGCGATGTCCTCGGTCCTCGGCCTTCGGTGGTCTGTGCGGTCTTCCGTGGTCCGGGCCGGATCCACCGTACCCGGCGTTTCCGTCGGACCGGTACTGGACCGGCCTCCCCGCCACGTGTACACGTCGGGTTTTCCGGGTTGTTTGCCTTGTGGTACGGGTTTCGGACCCATACCGGTGGGGTTCGTGTCAGTTGCCGTCCGCCGAACCGAGGCGGAGCGTGAGCTTCCGCCGGCTGCCGTCCCGGACGACGGTGAGCTCGAGCCGGTCGCCCGGACGGTGGGCGCGCGTCCTGACGATGAGTTCCTCACCGGAGTGCACCCGTACGCCGTCGACTTCGGTGATGACGTCACCGGACTTGATGCCCGCCTTCTCCCCGGGGCCGCCCGCGGTGACCGCTGGACCGCCGCCCGCGCTCTTGGTGCCGACGCGGGCGCCGTCCCCGGCATAGCCCATGTCGAGCGTGACGCCGATGACCGGGTGCGTGGCCTTGCCGGTGTTGATGAGCTCTTCGGCGACGCGCTTGGCCTGGTTGACGGGGATCGCGAAGCCGAGACCTATGGAGCCCGCCTGGCCGTCCCCGTCCGAGCTGCTGTCGGCCGACCTGATGGCGGAGTTGATGCCGACGACGCGGCCCTTGACGTCGAGGAGGGGGCCGCCGGAGTTGCCGGGGTTGATCGGGGCGTCTGTCTGCAGGGCGTCGACGTACGACACATCGCTGCCGTCGCCCTTCTCGCCGCCGGCGGTGATGGGGCGTTCCTTGGCGCTGATGATCCCGGACGTGACGGTGCCGGCCAGGTCGAAGGGCGCTCCGATGGCGACGACCGGGTCGCCGACCTCGACGTTGTCGGAGTTGCCGAGGGGCATGGGCCTGAGGCCGTGCACATCGTTCACCTTGACGATGGCGAGGTCGTACCCCGTGTCCCGGCCGACGACGGTGGCGGCGGCCGTCTCGCCTCCGTTGAACGTCACGCTTATCTCGCCGCGGGAACCGGCCGGTTCGACCACGTGGTTGTTGGTGAGGATGTGCCCGCGCCCGTCGAGGACGAAGCCGGTGCCGGTGCCCGCGGCGTCCGCTCCCTTCACATGCAGGGTCACGACGCTGGGCAGCGCCCGGGCGGCGATCCCGGCGACGGTGTCCGGGGCGCGGCCCTGGGGCTCCTTCCCGGCCTGCGGCAGCCGGACGTCCCCGACTCCGCCGTCGCGCTCCAGCGCCGCACCGATGACTCCCCCGGCACCGCCGGCCACGAGCGCCAGCAGCACGGCCCCGAGCACCAGGGTCTTCCGGGCACGGGCGCGCTTCTGCTCCGGGCCGGCCGGGTGGGCGCCGTTCTGCTGGAAGGGGGCCCGGGGAGCCCAGGGATCGTAGTTCTGCCAGGGGGCCGTCGTGTACGGCGCAGGCACAGGAGCCGACGGCCCCGCGGCACCGGACACCAGCGGGGGCGTGGCCGCGGCCGCCTCTGCGTGGGATGCGGCCGGTGCGGGCATCGGCGCACCCGGGGGCGGCACGGCACCGGGTGCGGCAGGGACCGCCTCTGCATGGGACACGGCTGGCGCAGGCATCGGTGCGCCCGGGGGTGCGGCCCCCTGTGCGGCGGGGGCCATCTCTACGTGGGGCACGACTGGGGCAGGCATCAGTGCGACCGGCAGGACAGCCCCGGGTGCGGCAGGGACCGCCTCTGCATGGGGCACGGCTGGCGCAGGCATCGGCGCACCCGGGGGCAGCACGGCCTCGGGTACGGCAGGGGCGGCTGGCGCAGGCATCGGTGCGCCCGGCGGTGCGACCCCGGCCACGGCAGCGGCCGCCCCTGCATGAGGCACGACTGGGGCAGGCATCGGCGCACCCGGCAGGACGGCCCCGGGCGCGGCAGGGGCCGCACCCGAATGGGGCACGGGCGCCGGTGGCATCGGACCGGCCTGTGCCGGGATCCGCGGGGACGCCGTGCCGTGCCGGGAGGCCGCGTCGTGTGCGGGCGCCGTGCCATGCGCGGGCGCCGTGCCATGCGCGGGCGCCGCCATCGGGTGCTGGACCGGCGGGGCGGGGGCCCAAGGGCCCGGTTCGCCGTAGGGCGGGGTGCCGTAGGGGTCAGGGTCGTGCAGGGGCCTGGGGCGGTCTGCGAGGTCCGGGAGCGGGCGGGCCACCGGAGCCCCGGCCTCTTCCGCCGAAGCCCCAGTGGCGCCACCTCCGGACACCGCGGAACCGGGCTCGGCAGGCGGCACAGCGGACCCGGTCGCGGTGGGCGCGGACGGCGTCCCGGTGGCGGGTCGTGCCGCGGCAGGGCGTGCCAGCTCGAAGTCCCCCTCGGCGTTGGCCATGCCTCGCGGGCGCGCCTCGGGGACGTCGATCGGCTCGCGACCGCCGCTCGCGGCACCATCCGGCGTCTCGCCGTCGGCAGCCGGGTCCTGCGGGCGGGCGGACGTCTCAGCGGGCACCGCGTCGGACGGTTCGCGTCCGTACGCGTCCAGGTCCGCGCCCACCCCGGCACCGTCGCGTACCCCGGACGTCCGCGCCTCGGATTCCCCCGGAGGGACCGCCCTGCCCTCGTTCATGCTCCCCCCACACGGTCGCCACTGGATGGTCGACTCCGCGCCCCGGAAAGCTCCGCGTGCGCGGCCTGCCCTGGATTCAACCAGGTTCCCCGGCCGTCGCGCAGACGGCGGTTCAGCGGGCGGTGTGTGAAGAGGGTGTGGGAGATGCGGTGGCAGACGCGGCCGGCACCGGCGCGGTCGACGCTCCGGGAGCCGTGATCCCCGAGGCCGCGGCCGACCAGGAGGTCAGCGTGACCGGCGCGGTGTCGGTGAGCGGGCGTATGAGCGGAGACATCGCGGCGGCTCCGGCGAGCACCGGAGCGGTCAGGGCACGCATCTCCGAGGTGTCCTGGACGCCTGGAGCGGCGATTCCGGGCAGCAGCGGGGCCGTGGCCTGGGTGGACGCACGAGGTACCAGGTTGAGCGCTCGCTGACCGAGCAGCGGTCCGACGGAACGCCGGCGCTGGGCCTCGGGCCCCGTGGTCCCGCCCGTACCGGGCGAGCGCGTCGGGGTCACATTGCTCCCGGCACCCGAACCACCGCGGGCATCGACGCTCGCGTCGGTGGCGGCACCCGTCGACACCCCGCCGAGCGCGATCGCGGCCAGCGACACGGCACCCGCCGCGGCGAACGCGAAGCGCAGCCCGCGCGAGGCCGGCCGCTCGGCGTCCGGGCGGCCCACGTGATGGATCCGGAAGCCGCGGTCCTCGGAAAGGGCCGGGTCCTCGGAGGGCGCCAGGGCGGTGGCGTGCGGCCCGGCGGGCACATACCGGAAGGATTCTCCGGGCACTCCGAACACACCGGGGCCGGAGGGCAGTCCGGTGGACGACGGGAGCCCCGCGCCGAAGCCGCCCCCGCCCAGCGGTGTGCCGTTGCCGTCGGAGTCGCCTCCCGCGGGCAGGCCCTGGAGCCGTGCCAGGAAGCTCTCGGAGGGCGGCGGCGGGGCCGCCTCCGCGAAGACGTTCTTCAGCCGGCGCTGTGCGTCGGCCTCGGCCTTGCATTTAGGGCATGTGGCCAGATGGGCCAGTACGCGCTCACGCGTGTCATGACCGAGCTCTCCGTCCACGAGGGCGGAGAGACGGTCTCCCAGATGCTGCTCTGCCGGTGTGGGACGACGGGTTCCACTCACGCGGTCGCGCCCCCTCCCCCCAACGCGGGCACGCGGGCCACAAAGGACCGGCGCTCGGCGCGGGCCTCGGGCGAGCGGTGCGCCAGGGCCTTGCGCAGCTGCGAGCGGCCGCGGTGGATCCGGGACCGGACCGTGCCGAGCTTGACGCCCAGGGTGGCGGCGATCTCCTCGTACGACAGTCCTTCGATGTCGCACAGGACGACGGCCGCGCGGAACTCGGGCGCGAGCGTGTCCAGGGCCTGCTGGACGTCCGCGTCGAAGTGGGCGTCGTGAAGGACCTGCTGCGGGGTCGGCTCGCGGCTGGCGAGGCGCTCGGCCGCGTCCTCGCCCAGCGCGTCGAAACGAATGCGCTGCTTGCGGCGGACCATGTCCAGGAAGAGGTTCGTGGTGATGCGGTGCAGCCAGCCCTCGAAGGTGCCGGGGGTGTACGTCGACAGGGAACGGAAGACCCGGACGAAGACTTCCTGGGTCAGGTCCTCGGCGTCGTGCTGGTTTCCGGTCAGGCGGTACGCCAACCGGTAGACCCGGCCGCTGTGAGTGCTGACGATCTCCTCCCAGCTGGGCGGAGCCCACGCCTGCGCGTCCGCGTCGGTGGCGAACGTCGCGGTCTGCGCGGTGTCGGCAGCGTGGTGGGTGTCAGCGATCTCGGTCACGGATTTCGGCTCGCCGGACGACCTGAGAAGGCGCCGTAGCACTCCTCCCCGATCCACAGGCGCAGCCGCACCTCCCCTGTCGGCTCTGGTGGTGTCCAGTGGAGCCCCTACCATAGCCACCCCGCCCGTTAGCTCCGGATAAGCGGTTTTACGTGAATTTGATGTGAGGTGATGTGGCTGCGTCATCACTTGCTCGGCGTCCGGGTCCATCCGTTCCCCCCGTCGATCCCCGCTTCTCTTTCCACTCTCCTAAACGCCCGGTCCCATCTGCGGGTTCCCGGGGCCAACGGATACAGTCACGCCGAGGCAATCACGGGGACAGGAGAGGGTCATTACCGGCAACCGGCAGACGAGCTGGGCGTTCGCCGACGCCTATGTCGCCGAGGACGACGCACTGCACTGGGCCCGCGACCGAGCCCGTGAAGCGGGGTTGCGCTCGGTGTCTCCCGGCGCGGGCGCCGCGCTGCGGATGCTCGCCGCCACCGTGGACGCCAAGGCGGTGGCGGAGATCGGGACCGGATGCGGCGTCTCCGGGATCCATCTGCTGCATGGCATGCGGCCGGACGGGGTGCTGACCACCGTGGACCCTGAACCGGAGCACCAGCAGTTCGCCCGGCAGGCCTTCAGGGCCTGCGGCTTCGCGAGCAACCGCGCCCGGTTCATCCCCGGCCGGGCCCTGGACGTGCTGCCCCGGCTCGCGGACGCGGGCTACGACCTCGTCTTCTGCGACGGCGACCGGCTCGAGGTCCTCGACTACCTCGCTGAATCGTTGCGCCTGCTGCGCCCCGGCGGGCTGGTCGTCTTCGAGGGTGTCTTCGCCAACGGCCGCACGGTGGACTCCGGGCCGCAGCCCACCGAGGTGCTGCGCCTGCGGGAACTGCTGCGGGCGGTGCGCGAGAGCCCGGACCTGATGCCCTCGCTGCTTCCGGTGGGCGACGGGCTGCTGTGCGGGGTCAAGCGCTGAGGCCGCGCACCGCAAAAGGGTGAGCACTCCGCTCCCCCCGGGGCAGGCGTTCCGGCCCGTGGCAACGCGATGCCCCACCCCTGCAAAACAGCGGCCCCGGCACCGCGTACGATGCCGGGGCTACCGAGAACCGGGGTCGCTTGCGCGTCAGCCGACGACCTTCTTGAGGGCGTCGCCAAGCGCGTCGGCCTCGTCAGGGGTCAGCTCGACGACGAGCCGACCGCCGCCTTCGAGCGGAACGCGCATGACGATGCCCCGCCCCTCCTTGGTCACCTCGAGCGGGCCGTCGCCCGTCCGCGGCTTCATGGCCGCCATGCTCGTTCCCCTTCCTGAAACCAGCTCACGTCAGCCGACGGCCCTTGAAGGGCACACGGTCCATCACGGGACACGCGACACCGGCATCGAACACATTGCTTCCAAGCCATTATCCCGCATCTCAGGACCCGATGACCAACATGAGTCGGCATCGCTTGGGCAACACGCGCGAGCAAAACCACTCAATTCGGCGATGTGACTGTGATACTGCGCTCTTGCACGGACACCCGCCGTCCGGACCTGGCGGGCAATTCTTTGACGCAGGTCACACGTGCGCCTCGTTTCCCCGGCGGTGATCTCCGCCATGCTGTCTTCGACGCAGGACGTACCGACCGGTACGACCGAGCCGTGACTTCAGAGGGGACCACCATGGCCGACACCGTGCTCTACGAGGTGAGCGACGGACTCGCGACGATCACGCTGAACCGTCCGGAGGCGATGAACGCGCTGAACATCGCGACCAAGGCCGCCCTGCGGGACGCGGCTCAAGAGGCGGCGGCCGACGAGGCCGTACGGGCGATCCTGCTGACCGCCGCCGGGGACCGGGCGTTCTGCGTGGGCCAGGACCTCAAGGAGCACATCGGCCTGCTCCAGGCCCAGGACGCGGGCTCCGGCACCGCGGTGATGAGCACCGTGCGGGAGCACTACAACCCCATCGTCCGGGCGTTGACCGGAGCGCCGAAGCCGGTGGTCGCCGGAGTGAACGGGGTCGCCGCCGGAGCCGGCTTCGGATTCGCGCTCGCCGCGGACTACCGGATCGTCGCGGACACGGCGGCCTTCAACACGTCGTTCGCCGGGGTGGCGCTCACCGCCGACTCCGGGACCTCCTGGACGCTGCCGCGCGTCGTCGGTCCTTCCCGCGCCGCCGACCTGCTCCTCTTCCCGCGGAGCATCAGCGCCCAGCAGGCCTACGAGTGGGGGATCGCGAACCGCCTGGTCCCCGCCTCCGAGCTGCGTGCGGAGGCGGAGAAGGTGGCCCGGTCGCTGGCCGAGGGCCCGACGCTGGCGTACGCCGCGCTGAAGGAGTCCATCGCCTACGGGCTCTCCCACTCCCTCGACGAGGCTCTCGAGAAGGAGGACGAACTGCAGGGCCGCGCGGGTGCCTCACACGACCACGGCATCGCGGTGCAGGCGTTCGTCAACAAGGAGAAGCCGAAGTACGTGGGCCACTGAGGCGGGTTCGCGCCGCCCGGGTCAGCTGCTCCGGGCGGCGCAGTCGGCCAGGTGGTCGTCCACCAGCCCGCACGCCTGCATCAGCGCGTACGCCGTCGTCGGGCCGACGAACCGTATGCCGCGCTTCTTGAGGGCCTTGGACAGGGCCGTCGACTCGGTGGTGACGGCGGGCACGTCGCCGAGGGACATCGGCGCCGGGCGCGAGGCCCCGTCGGGCGCGTACGACCAGATCATTTCGTCCAGCTCGCCCGGCGCCCAGTCGGCCAGCACGCGCGCGTTGGCGAGCGTCGCCTCGATCTTGGCGCGATTGCGGATGATGCCGGAGTCGGCGAGCAGACGCTCCTGGTCGGCCTCCGTGAAGGCGGCCACCTTGGCGATCCGGAAGTCGGCGAAGGCGGACCGGAAACCTTCGCGGCGGCGCAGGATCGTGATCCACGACAGACCGGACTGGAAGGCCTCGAGGCACAGCCGCTCGTACAGCGCGTCGTCCCCGTGGACCGGGCGGCCCCACTCCTCGTCGTGGTACGCCACGTAGTCCTCGGCGGACAGGGCCCACGGGCAGCGCAGCACACCGTCCGGCCCGGCCACGGCGGCGCCGCTCATCGGTGGTCCCCCTCGCCCCGCTCCTCGGTGGCGGCTCTGGACGCGCGGGCACCGGCGAGCGCGGACTCCAGGTCGGCGATGCGGGCGTCCCGTTCGGCGATCTCGGCGCCGAGGCGGCCGAGCGCGTCGTCCACGTCCGCCATGCGGTAACCGCGCAGGGCGAGCGGAAAACGCAGGGCCTCCACGTCCGCGTGGCCGACCGGGCGGTCCGGCGGCAGCGGGTCCTCAAGCCGCTCGGGCGCCGCCTCCGGCAGGGGTGCGCTCTCGCCGCCGCCCACCACGGCCAGTGTCACCGCGGCCACCACGACGGCGAGCGCGACGACCAGGAACAGGAACATGAGCATCAGTGAGGTCCCCACGCTCGGTGCCGGCGCGCGGTGCGCCGGCGCGAAGTGCCGATGTCGATTGTGTCTCGGTCAGATCGTGCCATGCCAGGCTGACGGTTAAGGTCGCAGGCGGCCGAGGAACGGGACGTACTGGGAGAGGTCACAGGAGATGCTCAGGCTGGGCAGGCGGGAATTCGGCGCACACGAGCCGGTGATCATGGCGATCGTGAACCGGACCCCCGACTCCTTCTACGACCAGGGGGCCACGTTCCACGACGAGCCCGCCCTGGCGCGCGTGGAGCAGGCGGTCGCCCAGGGCGCCGCGATCGTCGACATCGGCGGGGTCAAGGCCGGACCGGGAGAAGAGGTCACGGCCGAGGAGGAGGCGCGGCGGACGGTCGGTTTCGTCGCCGAGGTACGGCGGCGCTTCCCGGATGTGGTGATCAGCGTGGACACCTGGCGCCACGAGGTCGGCGAGGCGGTGTGCGAGGCGGGCGCGGATCTGCTGAACGACGCGTGGGGCGGGGTCGATCCACGGCTCGCGGAGGTCGCGGCACGGTACCGGGTGGGGCTGGTGTGCACCCACGCCGGAGGTGCGCAGCCGCGGACCCGTCCGCACCGGGTGACGTACGACGACGTGATGGCGGACATCCTGAAGGTGACCCTGGGGCTGGCGGAGCGGGCGGTGGCGCTCGGCGTACCGCGCGAGTCGGTCCTGATCGACCCGGGCCATGACTTCGGGAAGAACACGCGGCACAGCCTGGAGGCGACGCGGCGGCTGGACGAGATGGTCGCGACGGGATGGCCGGTACTGGTGTCGCTGTCCAACAAGGACTTCGTGGGCGAGACGCTGGACAAGCCGGTGAAGGAACGGGTGCTGGGGACCCTGGCGACGACGGCCGTGTCGGCGTGGCTGGGAGCGCAGGTGTACCGGGTGCACGAGGTGGCGGAGACGCGCGAGGTCCTGGACATGGTGGCGTCGATCGCGGGCCATCGCCGGCCGGCGGTCGCCCGCCGCGGTCTGGCGTAGCCCCGCCGGGTGCCGGGGGCCTGGTCCCGCCGGCCCACCCGTCGCGGGGCTCCCCCCGGCCCCGGCGTCCACCGGGACCTAGCGGCCGGCCTCCTTGGAGACCAGCTCGACGGCCTCGTCCACGTCGTCCGTCAGGTGGAACAGGAGCAGGTCCTTCTGCGAGGCCTTGCCCTGGGCCACCAGGGTGTTCGTCAGCCAGTCCACCAGACCGCCCCAGTACGCCTTGCCGTAGAGGACGATCGGGAAGCGGGTCACCTTCTGGGTCTGGACCAGGGTCAGGGCCTCGAAGAACTCGTCCAGCGTGCCGAGGCCGCCCGGCAGCACCACGAACCCCTGCGCGTACTTCACGAACATCATCTTGCGCACGAAGAAGTAGCGGAAGTTCAGTCCGATGTCGACGTACGGGTTCAGCCCCTGCTCGAAGGGCAGCTCGATGCCGAGGCCGACCGAGACGCCCTTCGCCTCGCAGGCGCCCTTGTTCGCCGCCTCCATCGCACCCGGGCCACCGCCGGTGATCACCGCCCAGCCCGCCCGCACCAGTCCCCGCCCGAGCCGGACTCCGGCCTCGTACTCGGCCGAGTCCACCGGTGTCCGGGCCGAGCCGAACACGCTGATCGCGGGCGGGAGTTCGGCCAGGGTGCCGAAGCCCTCGACGAACTCCGACTGGATCCGGAGGACCCGCCAGGGGTCGGTGTGCACCCAGTCGGTGGGAGCGCGCTCGTCCAACAGCCGCTGGTCCGTGGTGCTCGTCTTCACCTGGTCCCGCCGGCGCAGCACCGGACCGAGCCGCTGCTCGTCCGGCGGCACCTTCTTCCCCTCGGGGTTGCCAGTAGGCATGTGCGCTCCCTCCGCTCGGGGGTGGTTCCTCCCCAGCGTAGATCCACGCTGGTTAAGGACGGGGGACGTGTGCATGTCCGCCATGGGCCGCGGTCCCCACATTCGCAGCAGGTCAGGACGTCAGCCAGGCCCGCAGGCGCTCCTCGCCGGCGAGGATCTTCGCCGTCTCCACGCGCTCGTCCCGCTTGTGCGCCAGGTGCGGGTTGCCCGGACCGTAGTTGACGGCCGGGACGCCGAGCGCGCTGAAACGGGAGACGTCCGTCCAGCCGTACTTGGGCTGCGGGGTGCCGCCCACGGCTTCGATGAACGCCGCGGCGGCCGGGTGCGAGAGGCCGGGAAGCGCCCCGCCGCTGTGGTCGACCACGACGAACTCGTCGATCCCGCAGTCCGCGAAGACCTCGCGGACGTGGGCGACCGCCTCCTCCTCGGTGCGGTCCGGGGCGTAACGGAAGTTGACCGTGACCACGCACTCGTCGGGGATCACGTTCCCCGCCACCCCGCCCGAGACGCCGACCGCGTTCAGGCCCTCCCGGTACTCCAGGCCGTCGATCACCGGGTACCGCGGCTCGTACGCGGCCAGGCGGGCCAGGATCGGGGCCGTCGCGTGGATCGCGTTCGCGCCCATCCAGCTGCGCGCCGAGTGCGCCCGCTCGCCCCTCGTCTTCAGCAGCACCCGCAGCGTGCCCTGGCAGCCGCCCTCGACCTGGCCGTCGGAGGGCTCCAGCAGCACCGCGAAGTCGCCCTCCAGCCAGTCGGGCTGGGCCTTGGCCACATGCCCCAGACCGTTCAGGTGGGCGTCGACCTCTTCGTTGTCGTAGAAGACGAACGTGAGGTCGCGGTTGGGCACCGGGACCGTCGCCGCGATACGGAGCTGAACGGCGACGCCCGACTTCATGTCGCAGGTGCCGCACCCCCACAGCACACCGTCCGCGTCCAGGCGGGAGGGCACGTTGTCCGCGATCGGGACCGTGTCGATGTGTCCCGCCAGGATGACGCGCTCCGGCCGCCCCAGGCCCGTCCGCGCCACGACGTTGTTGCCGTACCGCTCGACCGCCAGGTGCGGCAGGGCGCGCAGTGCGCTTTCGATCGCGTCCGCGAGGGGCTTCTCAGCGCCGCTCTCGGAGGGGAAGTCGACGAGCTGCGCGGTCAGCCGCGCGGCGTCCAGCGTGAGGTCAAGAGGGGTATCGGCCATGATGTCGACCCTAGCGCGCCGGACCGCGCCCGCTGCCCCACGAGTTGTCCACAACCTCGGGCGGCGTCCCGAGACGCCTCCAGTACCTTGTACGCGTGCCAGAGCCGTCCCCCAACCTCAAGCGTCGCGGCCGCCTTCTCCGTTTCGGGGCGGCATTCGTGGCCCTGCTCGCCGTCGCGGGCTATCTCGTCGTCCAGTACCTCACCGGCTCCGCCGCGCCCAGATGCACGGTCGTCTCGGGCGAGACCGACGGGACGTCGTACGACTTCACCCCCGAGCAGGCGGTCAACGCGGCGACGATCTCCGCCGTCGGCACCGCTCGCGGCCTGCCCGAGCGGGCGGTGACCATCGCGCTCGCGACCGCGCTCCAGGAGTCGGGCCTGCGCAACATCGAGCACGGCGACCGGGACTCGCTCGGCCTGTTCCAGCAGCGCCCGTCACAGGGCTGGGGCAGCCGGGACCAGATCATGGACCCGACGTACGCGGCGGGCGTCTTCTACCAGCACCTGGCCAAGGTGCCCGACTACAAGGAGCTGCCGCTGACCGTCGCCGCGCAGCGTGTGCAGCGCAGCGGCTATCCGGAGGCGTACGCGAAGCACGAGCCGGACGCCAGGCTGCTCGCCGACGCGCTCACCGGCAGGTCGCCCGCCACGCTCACCTGCCAGGGGCGCCCGGCGCCGACGGCGGCCGGTGGCCCGGACGCGGTACGGGCCGCGCTGGTAAGGGACTTCGGGCGGGACGTGCTCCAGACGGCCGGTGCGGAGGTGGGCGCCCACCGGCCCTCGGCCTCCCCCACCGTGACCGCGAAGACGGCCGGCAACGCGGTGACGGTCCCGGTGCCCCGGAAGTCCACCGCCTCGGGCACCGTCCGCCAGCGCGGCTGGGAGCTGGCGCACTGGGCCGTGGCGAACTCGTCGGCGCTGCACATCGCCCGCGTCTCCTTCGACGGCCGTGAGTGGTCGCGCGGGGGCTTCGCGAACGAGTGGCGTACGGCGGGTGGGTCGGACGCCAAGGCGGCGGCCGCCGAAGTCCGTATCGTCACCGGCGAGTAGATCGGGCAGCAGTACGGGTTCTCACCCCTCCGAGTTGTGCGCGGCGCGCCTCGTCGACGAGGCGCGCCGCCTTTTTCCCGCATCCCCCTGCAGACCCCGAAATCCTTGAGAACAAAGGGCTGCAGGGATTCGGGGGGCTTTCCGGCCGGATGCCGTTTGCCCGATTTCATCCCCAGCCGATAATGCGACGCATTGCCAACTCTTTACCTGGGCGCACCGCAACCTTCGCGGGCTTCGAGCGGTAATCACTGCGTCCGAGCCCGGAATGATCAACTGCCGGACAGAGCCGGGCACTTCACCGTTCTCTCCCGTCTAAGGAGCACCATGTCCCTCCCCCTGACCCGCCGGATCGCCCGTGCCGCGCTGCTGATCGCAGCGGGAGCGGCGCCCGTGGTCGGTGCGGCCGGCTCCGCCAGCGCGACGACGACCGATCTGCCGGCCACTCCGAACCTCGCCGGGCTGACCGCCCTGGACAACGCACAGGTCGGCACCACCGTCGACAGCGCGACCCAGAAGGTCTCCGGGCTGGCGGGTGACGCCGGTGGCCAGGCGGTCCAGGCCGGCGGCAAGGCGGTCAAGCAGGCCGTCCCGGCCGCGAACAACGCCGGCGGCAGGCTCGTCGGAACCGCGGCGCCGATGGCGCAGAAGGCGGCCGGGGACGCGGCAGGGCAGGCCGGCGGTCTGCTCGGCGGTGCCGCCAAGACCGGACTGCCGGGCCGGCAGCTGCCGGTGCAGGGTCTGCCGCTGGGTGGCTGAGTGGCACAGCGCTACGACGGAGGGGTACAGGGAGCCACCCTGGGCCCCTCCTGTTCGTATCGGGGCCTTAGAGCCGCTCCACCGCTGCCGCGACGCGCTCGTCCGTCGCCGTGAGGGCCACCCGTACGAACGTCTCGCCCGCGGGGCCGTAGAAGTCCCCCGGGGCGACCAGGATCCCCAGGTCGGCGAGGTGGGCGACCGTGTCCCAGCAGGACTCGTCGCGGGTCGCCCACAGATACAGGCTCGCCTCGCTGTGCTCGATGCGGAAGCCGTGCTTCAGGAGGGCGTCCCGCAGGACCGTGCGGCGGGCCGCGTAGCGCTCACGCTGCTCGCGGACATGCGTGTCGTCGCCCAGCGCGGCCACGACCGCCGCCTGGGTCGGCGCCGAGGTCATCATGCCGCCGTGCTTGCGGATCTCCAGGAGGGGGCCCAGCACCGCCGGGTCGCCCGCGAGGAACGCCGCCCGGTAGCCCGCCAGGTTCGACCGCTTGGACAGGGAATGGACCGCGACGATGCCCTCGTACGACCCCTGGCAGACGTCCGGGTGCAGGACCGAGACCGGGTCGGCCTCCCAGCCCAGCTCGAGGTAGCACTCGTCGGAGAAGACCAGGACGCCGTGCTCACGCGCCCAGGCCACGATCCGGGTGAGCTCCTCCTTGGCCAGCACCCTGCCCGTCGGGTTCGACGGCGAGTTGAGCCAGAGCAGCTTCACGTTCGCGGGGTCCAGCTCGGTCGGGTCGTCGTAGGCCACGTGGTCCGCGCGGGCCAGGCGCGCGCCGACCTCGTAGGTCGGGTAGGCCAGGCGCGGGTAGGCGACCGTGTCGCCGGGGCCGAGGCCGAGCTGGGTCGGGAGCCAGGCCACGAGCTCCTTGGAGCCGACGATGGGCAGGACATGGCGGTGGGTGACGTCACGGGCGCCGAGGCGGCGCTCCAGCCAGCCCGTGATCGCGTCCCGCAGCTCGGGCGTCCCCCAGACCGTCGGATAGCCCGGGGAGTCCGCCGCCGCGACAAGCGCTTTCTGGATCAGCTCGGGGACCGGGTCGACCGGGGTGCCGACGGACAGGTCGACGATTCCGCCCGGGTGCGCGGCGGCCGTCTTCTTGTACGGCTCGAGCTTGTCCCAGGGGAAGACCGGAAGGCGGTCGGATACTGCGGACACGGGGATCGGGCTCACTTTCTGGGTACGACGGGCGCCTCCTACGAGCGTACGGGCGCCAAACGCCACGGTCCCGTGCGGCGCGGGCGCCGTACGGGACCGAGACGGCACCGGCTCATCGGCTTCCGGGCCGCTGAAGCCGGTTGTGCGGGCCGCTTACTGGTTCATCGGGGGCAGCGCCGCGATGAAGGGGTGATCGCGCTCGATCAGCCCCAGCTTGCTGGCGCCACCGGGCGAGCCGAGCTCGTCGAAGAACTCGACGTTCGCCTTGTAGTAGTCCTTCCACTCCTCGGGCGTGTCATCCTCGTAGAAGATCGCCTCGACCGGGCACACCGGCTCGCAGGCTCCACAGTCGACGCATTCGTCCGGGTGGATGTACAAGGACCGCTGGCCCTCGTAGATGCAGTCGACCGGGCACTCCTCGATGCACGCCTTGTCCTTGACGTCGACACAAGGCTCTGCGATGACGTAGGTCACGCTGTCGTTCCTCCTCGGTAGGGCGCTGGCGGGCCTCCTCAGGCTCCGCCGCCTGGCGCGCGGGAGCGCGGCGTCGTCGATGCCCGCACCTAGTATCTCCGTTCCTGGGCATGATCCGAACAGGAGGGGTGAACTGACCTGTGGAAATCTCTGCGGGCGGACGGCTCGTGGTCCGTATCACCACTGCTGACGTGGGGAAACGCGTCTCCGTACGGCGGTGGAGCGAACATGCCACCGAGGGTGAGAAGTTCACCGACACGGTCGGAGTTCTCACATCATGGGACAAGGGTGTGCTGCTGATCACGCAACGCGACGGAAAGACCGTCCGGATCACGGAGTCCTCCCTGGTCGCGGGCAAGGTGGTGCCCCCGGCACGGGTCCGCCGTACGGGCCCGGCGACGTCGTACGAGGAGCTCGCGCGGATCTCCGCCCGGGCCTGGCAGCCGGTCGAACGGGAGCGCCTCGGTGACTGGGAGCTGCGCGCCGCCGCCGGATTCACGCGCCGGGCCAATTCCGTGCTGCCGCTCGGTGACCCCGGGCTGCCGCTGGACGAGGCCCTGACGGCCGTGCGGAGCTGGTACGCGGCCCGCGGCCTGCCCGCGTACCTGCAGACGGCGACGGGGGCGGAGGGCACCCAGGAGCTGCTGTGCGCGGAACTGGAGGCCCGGGGGTGGACGCGGGAGGTGACCGCGGAGCTGTGGACCGGTGCCCTGGCGCCCGTGTCGGACCGTGAGGCCCCAGGGGTGGAGCTCTCGCGCACGGCCGACGAGACGTGGCTCGCCCGCTATCAGCGCAAGGGTCTCGGCGAGGTGGCCCTGAAAGTGCTGGGCAGCGGGCCCTCGGTCTGGTTCGCGACGGTACCGGGGCCGGAGGGTGCGCCTCCGGCGGCGATCGGGCGGTGTGTGGTGGACGGCCGGTGGGCCGGCTTCGGGGCGGTGGAGGTCGACCCGGACCTGCGTCGCCGGGGACTGGCCACCGCCGTGATGGCCGCGCTGGCCCGGCAGGCCCTCGACGAGGGCGCCTCGGCGGCGTGGCTCCAGGTGGAGAGGGACAACGCGGGCGCCCGGGCCCTGTACGCACGACTCGGCTTCGGGGCGCATCATGCTTATCACCACTACCGGGAGCCGGAGGGCTCCCGCGGTCCGGACGCGGGCGGCCCGGCGGTCGCGCGGTCCGGCCCGGTGGGGTGAGAGGTTTCGAGGCCGTCATGCATTCCCCCTATCCCCCGGAGCCGGAACGGGCCGCCGAGGTGCGTCGGCGGTTCGGCGAGGAGGCCCGCTGCGCGCAGCCCGATCTCACGACCCTCTGCCTGCTCGTGGGAGCCGCCGCGGACGGAACGCTGGACGAGGCGGGGATGGACGCCGCGCAGATGGAGCTGGACCGGCTGGCCGGACAGCTCCCGTTCGGGCCGGGCGGCCCCCGTTCCTGGGCCGTCGCGCTCGCCGACCTCCTCGGGGCGCGCTACGGCTTCCACGGCACGCTCGCCGACTACGAGCGGCTGCAGTCCTCGCTGCTGCACGAGGTGCTGCGGCGGCGGCAGGGGCTGCCGATCCTGCTCTCGGTGGTGTGGATCGAGGTGGCCCGGCGGGCCGGTGCGCCGGTGTACGGGGTCGCGCTGCCCGGGCACTTCGTCGTCGGGTTCGGGTCGCAGGAGGACCAGGTGCTGGCCGACCCCTTCGACGGGGGGCGGGTGCTGACCGGCAGCGACGCCGAGATGCTGGTCGCCGGGGCCACGGGAGCGCCGCTCGACCGGTCGATGCTGGCGCCGGCGGATTCGCTGGACGTCGTGCTGCGGGTGCTGAACAACATCCGCGCGTGGGCCGCCGCCCGGCCCGAGCGGTCCGATGTGGCCCTGTGGGCGGTCGAGTTGTCGTTGCTGCTCCCCGCGCATCCGGCCCGGCTGCGCTACGAGCGCGCGCAGCTGCTGGTCCAGCGGGGAGACTTCGTGCAGGGGGCTGTGGAGCTCGACGCCTACGCGGACCTGGTGTCCGCCGTCGACGAAACGGCGGCCGATCAGGTACGGGGGCAGGCCCGGGCGGCCCGGGCAAGGCTGAACTGAGGCCTCTGCCCCGTCGGGATCGCACCGGGCCAGGCGGCTACAGCCAGCCCTTCTCCCGTGCGATCCGGACGGCCTCCGCCCTGTTGCGCACCGCCAGTTTCTGGATGGCCGTGGAGAGATAGTTGCGGACCGTGCCCTGGGACAGGTGCAGGGCCGCGGCCAGCTCCGCGTTGGTGGAGCCGTCCGCCGCCGCGCGCAGGACGTCGCGTTCGCGGTCGGTCAGCGGGTTGGCGCCGTCGGCCAGGGCGGCCGCGGCCAGCGTGGGGTCGATGACGCGCTCGCCGGCGAGCACCTTCCGCACCGCCTCGGCGAGTTGGGCCGCGGGCGCGTCCTTCACCAGGAAGGCGTCGGCGCCCGCCTCCATCGCCGAGCGCAGATAGCCGGGACGCCCGAAGGTGGTGAGGACGACCACCTTGAGGGCCGGAAGCTCCCGCTGGAGCCCGGCCGCCGCCTCGATCCCGGTCGCACCGGGCATCTCGATGTCCAGGAGCGCCACGTCCACGTCGTGGGCGCGCGCCGCCGCCAGCACCTCGTCGCCGCGGGCGACCTGGGCGACGACCTCGATGTCCTCCTCCAGACCCAGCAGGGCGGCCAGCGCCTCCCGGACCATCGACTGGTCCTCGGCGAGCAGGACCTTGATCGTGCGGCTCATGCCCCGGATCCTACGGCCTGGCACCGCCCACGGGCACGCGCGCGACCAGCCGGAAGCCGTGCTTCACACGGCCCGCCTCCAGCGTCCCGCCGGCCTTCTCCAGCCGCTCGGTCAGACCGGTCAGGCCGTTGCCCGGGCCCTTGCCCGAGCCGCCGGAGCCGTCGTCGTCCACGGAGAGCTCCAGTACCTGCCCGTCCAGGGTCTGCCGCCTGAGCACCTCCACCGTGCAGCGCGCCGCGCCGCTGTGCCGCACGACGTTGGTGACCGCCTCGCGCAGCGCCCAAGCGAGGGCGGACTCGCTGTCCTGGGCGACACCGGAGAGGTCGGGCTCCGCGGGTACGTCTGCGGTGACCGCGGCTGCCGTCAAGGCGACCTGCGCTCCCGCGAGTTCGGCGGCCAGGCGCGGACGCCGGTAGCCCGCGACCGCCTCGCGCACATCGACGAGGGCCTGGCGGCTGACCTGTTCGATGTCGGCGACCTGCTGGGCCGCCTTGTCGGGGTGGTCGGGGAGCATACGGCCGGCGAGCTCGCTCTTCAGGGTGATCAGCGACAGCGAGTGCCCGAGCAGGTCGTGCAGATCGCGGGCCAGACGCAGCCGCTCCTCGTTGGCCGCGAGCTGGGCGACGGTGGCCCGGGCCTTGCGCAACTCGATCGTCGTGCGCACCAGCTGGCCGACGCCTGTCATCGCGAACCCGATGAGCAGTACCAGGAGGATCATGTTCCACGCGTGCTTCTCGCCGATGTGCAGTCCGACGAGCAGCATCTCGGCGGTCGTCGCCGGGATCGCCCAGTAGGCCATGCGAAGCGGCAGGGCCGCCCCGCAGGCGACGGAGACGTAGACGAAGAGGCCGATCCAGGCCGAGCCGAGTGTGAAGCAGAGCAGGGCGGCGAGCGCGGCGAGAAGGACGATGAGGATGCTGACGTACGTCCCGGAGAACGGCCGGCCCATGTTGCGGAAGACCAGCGTGAGATAGACCCCGACGAAGGCCGCGAGGCCCAGCCAGCCGGCCACGGTGCCGCCGGTGGTGTGGTTGCCGGAGGCGAGGTCGTGGACCGGCGAGCTGAGGAAGACCAGCCAGACACCGATCCACAGCGTCTTGCGCAGCAGCTCAGGCCGGTTGCGGGGCGGCTGACTCAGGCGTGTCAGCCGCTCCGACCGGACCTCGTCGGACCGCAGGTCGTCCGTCATGGCGCTCACGCCTTCAAGGTGTCCTTCCGGTACAGCCAGGCCGCGCCGCCCGCGAACAGGGCGAAGAAGGCGACGAGGATGGCGATGTCCTGTGCGTGCGGGGCCCGGCTCTCCTCGATGGCCTGCCCCAGAGCAGCGTACGCGTGGGTGGGCAGCCACTTGGCGATGTCCTGCAGCCACTGCGGGAAGGTGGTCGCGGGCATCCACAGGCCGCCCAGCAGCGACAGCCCGAAGTAGATGATCATCGTGATCGGGCGGAC
This sequence comes from Streptomyces sp. NPDC046900, assembly GCF_040644975.1. NCBI lineage: Bacteria > Bacillati > Actinomycetota > Actinomycetes > Kitasatosporales > Streptomycetaceae > Streptomyces > Streptomyces sp. NPDC046900. The sequence continues at coordinate 48,498 of NZ_JBEYXD010000035.1, forward strand.
CGCGTCCCCGCTGGCGAGGTAGCCGATGGCCACGCCGAGGGCGGCGAAGACGAGGCTGCCGGCCCAGATCGCGCCGGTGAGGGCGAGCCACTGCCAGGCCTCGAGGCGGACGTGCTTCACGGCCGAGGCGACCACGAAGACGATCACGATGGACGGCAGGCTGACGACGGCCGCACTGGCGGTCTTGGCGAGGACGTAGCCGCGCCCCGGGAGGGGGGTCAGCCGCAGCTGCCGGACCCAGCCGCTCTCGCGCTCCTTGGCGATGCGCTCGCTGTTGCCCATCAGGACGGCGGTCAGTGCGCCGAAGGACGCCATCGAGACCATCATGTAGGTCGGGATTGTCAGGCCGGTGCCGTCGACCTTGGTCACGCTGTCGGCCTTGCCCGCGATGAGCAGGAAGAGGAGCGACGGGTACAGCACGGAGAAGAACAGGAACTTGCGGTTGCGCAGGGCCCTGGCCAGTTCCAGCTTGATCAGGCTGCTCACGACTGCTTGGCCTCCTCGGCCTCGGTGATGGCGACGAATGCCTGCTCGAGCCCGAGCCCGGCCACTTCGAGATTGCGGGGGTAGACACCGAGGCCGTACAGGGCGTGGACGGTGGCGTCGGCGTCGGTGGACTGGATGCGGACCGTCTGCCCGGAGATGTCCATCACGGTGAGGAAGGGCAGCGCGCGCAGCGGGGCCTCGTCGATCGAGCCCTCCAGATCGAAGGAGATACGGCGGGCACCGGCCTTCGCCTTGATCTCGGCGGCGGTCCCGTCGGCGAGGAGGCGCCCGCGGTGCAGGACGAGCACCCGGTCGGCGATCGCGTCGGCCTCTTCGAGGTAGTGCGTGGCGAACAGGACCGTACGCCCCTCGTCCGCCTGTTCCCGCATGGTGGCCCAGAACGCCTGGCGGGCGGAGACATCCATGCCGGTGGTCGGCTCGTCCAGGACGATGAGGTCGCTGTCGCCCGCGGTGGCGAGGGCGAAGCGGACACGCTGGGCCTGGCCGCCGGAGAGCCTGTTGACCTTGCGGTCGGCGATCTGCGCGATGCCCGCGCGAGTGAGCACATCGTCGATCTTGTACGACTTCGGGTGCAGGTCGCAGGCGAGCTTGACCAGTTCGGCGACCGTGACCTCGTCCATCAGGCCGCCGCTCTGCAGCATGGCGCCCACGCGTCCGGCGACTATGGCTTCGCGCGGACCGGTCCCGAACACGCGGACCGTGCCGCTGTCCGCCTGCTTGAGCCCGAGGAGCAGGTCGAGAGTGGTGGACTTGCCCGCGCCGTTGGGCCCCAGGAGGGCCACCGTCTCGCCCGGGTGCAGGTCGAGCGTCAGACCGTCGACGGCCCGGACGCTCCCGTAGGCCTTGGTCACCTGGTCGAATGCGACCACCGTTGTGGTGACCGCAGTTGTCGTCGTCATGACCCCATCGTCGCCGCGCGGTGGTGCCGCGGAGCAGTGCCAGGTGTCGTGACTCCCACATGACAGATGTCATATGGCCGGCACGACGACGGGGGTGCCCGCTCCCGGCGGCCACCCCCGTGTCGTCCGGATCAGCTGGGGTTCGTGTCGATCGTCGCGATACGGGCCGCCGGCGACTTGCCGAGCAGCGCGGGCCGCAGCGCGCCGATCACGTCCTCCACCGTGACCGCCGTCTTCTGGCCGGTGGCGCGGGTGATGAGCACACCGTCGAAGGTGTTGCCGTACAGCCCTTGCAGCGCCGCCTTGTCATATGTGTCGACGAGCTTGCCGTTGATGGCCTTCACCCCGATGAACTTCCACAGGGAGTTGCGGGGGCTGAAGGAGATCGTGTGGGCGGCGTCCGTGCGCACCGTCACGTTCTGGGACATCGCGGGCTGCGCGAACTCCTTCATCATCCGGTCGACCTCCGCGTTGGAGACCGTCGGCCGGCGCGTGGTCGTGGGCACCTTCACGGGCGTGCTCGTGCCGGTCTCCACCTCGGTGCGGTACGCCTGCTCGACGGCCGCGGTGGAAGCGGAGACGTCGACGCCCTCGCCCGCCTTTCCGTACACGGCGACGGCCTTGCCCGACTCGAACTTGACCGTGCCCTCGACCATCGAGCCGGCACCGCCCGCGGCGCGTTCCAGTTCGGCCTGCAGTTTCTCCTCGTCGACCGGCATCACGGGATCGATGACGCGCTCCTGCCCGAACAGGGAGCCGATCACCGACACCGGGTTGTAGTCGCTCTGTGCGGCGGTGGCGACCGTGGCCTTGCTGTCGAGCTGGAGGCCCGCCTGGTCCGGCCTGAGGGCGACCGTCTTGCCGTCCACCGACAGTTCGAGCGGCTTGCCGGTACGGCTGCCCAGGGCGGAGTCCAGCTTCTGGATCGCGTCGTCGCGGGTTCCGCCACCGATGTCGACACCGAGCACGGTGGTGCCCTTGGGCACGTCGGAGTGGTTCATCAGCAGCCCGGCGCCGTAGGCGACACCGCCGAGGAAGACCAGGCCGCCGATCAGGAGCGCCGGCTTGCTGCGGCCCTTGCTCCTGGCCGGCTTCGCGCTCTTGGAGTTCTGGCTCTTCGGCGGCTCGGGCAGCTTCGGTGCCGTGTGCTGCACGGGCCCGTCGGACTGCGTGCCCGGGAACGGGCCGTTCTGTGCGCCCGTGGGGACGACCGGGATGCCGCTGGTGACCGTGTGCCCGGAAATGTTGTCGCCGGGGCGGCCGTAGCCCTGGCCGCCCGGAGCGGGGGCCGGCTTCTGCGGGGTGAGGATCGCGGTGTCGTCGCTGAGTCCGCCGCCGGGCCGGCCCTGGCCCGGGCCGGCGCCCGGCGCGCCCGGTGCCCCGGGGCCGTACGGGCCGCCCTGGCCTGCGCCGGGCGTCCCCGGGAGACCCCGTGCCGGCAGGCCGCGGCCGCCGGGTGTGGGACCCGCGGGAGGTATGGCGGGGCCGTCGCCGATGACCGGGCCGCCGGTGGGACCGGACGGGCCGTGCGGGCCCGCGTCCGTGAAGTACGGCAGATCGTCGCGGCTGGGCTCCACGCCGTCCTCGGGACCTATGACGGGCAACGAGGCGGTGGTGGCGGCCACGGCGTCGGAGACGTCGAAGGAGCCGGTTCCTCCGCCGTGCCCCGGCGCGACGGGTCCCGCGCCGGTGGCACCCGGAAGTCCTCTGCCGTTCGTCGCGCCCGGGCGTGCGCCCAGCGGGCCCGCGGCGCCCGTGCCCCCTGTGGGCCGTGCGCCCGCGGCGCCCGGCGCACCGGAAGCACCAGGGTGCACGGCACCGGCGCCGTTCGCGCCGGGAGCACCCGGACGCGCTCCGCCCGCGCCGAATCCGCCGGGCACGTCGGACCCCTGTATGCCGGACCCTCCCGGCATACCCGCGCCGTCGGTCGAGCCGCCGCCCTGCGGGCCCTTGGCCGCCGAGGGCTTGCGGGGTGCGAACCAGTCGCTCGTCTTCTCCCCGGCCGGCGCCGGGGGCTCCGCGGTGCTGTCGAGGGCGCTCAGCGGGGTGACGGTGCTCGTCGGCTGCGGGTCGGCAGCCGCTTCGGCCGTCGTGTCGGCGGTGTCGGCGTCCGCGACGGGGGTGCGCACGACGACCGGCGGAATGGGCCGTGATCCGGGGATGTTGATCCGGATCCGGGTCGTCAGTGTGGTCTCGGTCTTTCGTTCCTCCGGCCGCGTGGCCGAACGGCTCGCGTCGACACCGTCCTCGGAAGCCATGGGGGTCCCGTACGGCGGCGTCCCGGACGGATACGCGGCTCCGCCACGCCCGTTGGATCCGGCGGACGAACTGTCAGTTTCACGACTCAAGGCAGGTTCTCCCGGTTGGCTCCACCGCCTGTTTCGACCTCAACAGGTGGCCTCCCGTGCTCGAGCGAAGCCAGGGGCTCGGGGAAGGCTCGGCGGCGCGCACCACCATACTGGCCGCAGGTGGTCCGCAGACCGCGCCTGTCAGGAAACCCGCACGGTACTCCTACGCGCGCACCCCGTTTTCCCCGGGGGCATTCCGTGATCCCGGAGACGAAGTGGTACGTCACTTGCCGAGTCGGACGCCTGAGCCACCTGCCGGCCGCCCCGGGGCGAGGGTGGCGCAGATCACAGCGACGGCCATTCCGCCGAGCAGGAAAAGATAGGACCCGACGCCCGCACCGAACAGGAAATCTCCTTCCGGACGGCTCGCGGTGAGCAGGATGACGGAGACCACCCAGCCCGCGGCGGGCGCGACGGCCCCCGCCCGGGTCCCCATGACCCGGGCACCGCCGACGAAGAGCCCGGCCGCACCCGCCAGCGCGAGGAGCAGCCCACCGGGAAACCAGCCGCCCTGCACGAGCGCGCCCGCCGCCCCCACCACCGCGCCGAGCACGAACAGACCCAGATAGGCGGCGGCCCGGCCGGCCGAGGGCGGTTTCAGCGGCTGCGCGAGCGTGCTCTGCTGCTTGCCCGTGGACATCATGGCGCCACTCCCTCGAACAGGTCCGTCTCCCGGGCCTCGGCGCTCCCGGCACCCTGGGCCGGGGGGACCCCCGTCCCGGTCTGCTCACCACGGACCAGCTCGTAGTACTCGGTCGTGAACAGGGGCTGCGCGAGGGCGTTGGAGAGGGCGAACCACGGCTCGGCGACCTCGATCTGCGTGGCGTGGGCCCGCATCGCGGCGGCCTTCGCGGCGGCGAACGCGGTGCCGTCGATCTCTGTGGTGATCACCTCGTCGCCGACCACGCCGGGGACGTCCTCGACGGCCGCCGCCTTGGCGAAGGGGGTGTCGTCGAGCGCCTCGCCGAGCCGCGCGAAGGCGGCCTCGGCCACCCGGCGCGGCACCCGGTTCCAGTAGATCTTGGTGATCTCCCAGGGCGCTCCGAGGTCCGGTCTGAAGCCGGGGTCGGCGGCCAGCCGCGCGGCGCGCATGGCGACACGATGGGCCTGGATGTGGTCGGGGTGACCGTAGCCGCCGTCGGGGTCGTAGGTGACGAGGACCTGGGGGCGCACCTCCCGGACGACCGCCACCAGGTGGCCGGCCGCCTCGTCGGGATCGGCGGACCAGAAGGCTTCCGGACGGCTGTTCTGCGGGGCGCCCATCATCCCGGAGTCCCGGTAGCGGCCGGGGCCGCCGAGGTGGCGGTGGTCGCTGACGCCGAGCGCGGCCATGGCGGCGGCCAGTTCGCCGGCGCGGTGGGGGCCGAGCGTGTCGTCGCGGTCCGCCGCGAGATGAGCGACCGGCGGCGGGATGACTTCGCCCTCCTCACCGAGCGTGCAGGTCACCAGCGTCACCCGGGCACCCTCGGCCGCGTATCTGGCCATGGTCGCGCCGTTGTTGATCGACTCGTCGTCCGGGTGCGCGTGCACCAGGAGCAGACGCCGGTCGGGCAGATCCGTCATGGGGTCCACCCTACGAGGCGCCGGGTCCCCTCCGGGCCTGGGCCGTACACCGCCCCCGCCTGTGGCCCGGCAGACCGTCCAGGAGGGCGGTGACGGGCCTGAGGAGCACCGGGGCGGCGTAGGCGGGCGAGGTACGGCGGGAAGCGACGGGGGCAGGGGGTGTCGGGTCTGTGGATGCGACGGGGGCACGGGCGGGGATGCGAGGACCAGGACCGAACCCCGGCACTGAGCCCGGTCCCCACGGTCGCCGGACCCGCGCCCTGTGCGCCGCTAGAACTTGATGCTGCCGATCATGCCGGCGATGTTCGTCGTCAGCTCGCTGATCGTCGGGGCGACGGTCGAGGAGGCGAGATAGAACCCGAGCAGCATGCACACGATCGCGTGCCCGGCCTTCAGCCCTGACTTCTTGATCAGTAGGAAGACGATGATCGCCAGCAGCACCACCGCCGAAATCGAGAGTGCCACGGCGGTTCACCTCCAAAGATCCACAGGGGCGCGGGGGTCGGGCTATGGGGGCAACGAATCCGGGCAGACGTGTCCTCACAGATAAGTCCGCCCGGATGCCAGCGGGTTCATACCCACCATGCGCCAGCGATCATAACTATCCGTACGTGCGCATCGGTCGGCGCACGGCCGCACAAGGGGGCGCATGGCCAATATGGTCGTGGCATGACGACCGAGTCTGATTCCTTCCCCCGACGGCACGCGCGGACCCAGCGGTTCACGCTCGGCGCGCCGCGTGCGTTCACCGTCGCACCCGACGGCTCCCGCGTGTTGTTCCTGCGCTCAGCGTCCGGCGCGGACCGCGCGCACCAGCTCTGGGTCCTCGATGTGGCGGACGGCGCGGAGCGCCCGGCGGCCGATCCGGGTGCCCTTCTCGGGGGCACCGCCGAGCAGTTGCCACCCGAGGAACGCGCCCGTCGCGAACGCAGCCGCGAGGGCGGTGCCGGCATCGTCGGCTACGCCACCGACGCCGCCGTGGAGTTGGCGTCCTTCGCCTTGTCAGGGCGGCTTTTCACGGCCGAACTGCGCGTCGGCACGGCACGTGAACTGCCCGTGCCCGGACCGGTGATCGACCCCCGGCCCGCCCCCGACGGACGGCACATCGCGTATGTCGCCCGGGGCGCGCTGCGGGTGATCGGCGCCGAGGGCGAGGGCGACCGGGTGCTGGCCGAGGCGGAGCCGGAGACGGAACCGGGATCGGTCACCTACGGGCTGGCCGAGTTCATCGCGGCCGAGGAGATGGGGCGTTCACGCGGCTACTGGTGGTCGCCGGAGTCCGACCGGCTGCTCGTCGCGCGCGTGGACGAGACGCCGGTGCGCCGATGGTGGATCTCCGATCCCGCCCATCCGGAGCGGGAGCCGCAGCCTGTCGCATATCCGGCGGCGGGCACGGACAACGCGGAGGTGCGGCTGTTCGTCGTGGGCCTCGACGGGACGCGCACGGAGGTCGTCTGGGATCGGGCCGGCTACCCGTATCTGGCGCGAGTGCACTGGTCAGCGGCGGGTGCGCCACTGATTCTGGTGCAGGCACGCGATCAGCGCAGCCAGCTGTTCCTGGCGGTGGACCCGGACACCGGGGCGACCCGGATGGTGCACGCGGACGAAGATCCACAATGGCTTGAACTTTTCCCTGGGGTGCCGTGCTGGAGCCCCTCGGGGCAGCTCGTGCGGATCGCCGACGAGGGCGGCGCACGGGTGCTCACCGTGGGTGAACGGCCCCTGACCGGAGCACAGTTGCATGTGCGCGCGGTGCTCGACGTGTCCGACGACGATGTGCTCGTCACGGCCTCGGCGGGCGAGGCGGCGGCCGATCCGGAGACCGGCGAGATCCATGTGTACCGGGTGAACGAACTCGGTGTGGAGCGTGTGTCGCAGGAGCCCGGCGTCCATACGGCGGTGCGCGCCGGGGGCGTGACCGTGCTCATCTCCGCCACACTCGGCCGCGCGGGCAGCCAGGCGCAAGTGCTGCACGACGGCAAGCGCGTGGCCGGCGTTGCGTCGTTCGCAGAACACCCGGGTTTGTCCCCGCGCGTGACGCTTGCACAAGGGGGCGCACGACGAATCCCGTGCGCCGTGCTTCTGCCGACGGACTACGACGGTGACACCTCCCTCCCCGTCCTCATGGACCCCTACGGAGGCCCGCACGGACAGCGGGTGGTGGCCGCGCACAACCCGCACCTGACCTCCCAGTGGTTCGCCGACCAGGGCTTCGCGGTGATCGTCGCGGACGGCCGGGGCACCCCGGGCCGCTCCCCCGCCTGGGAGAAGGCGGTGAAGGACGACCTCGCGGCGGTCGTGCTGGAGGACCAGGTCGACGCGCTCCACGCCCTGGCCGGCGACTTCCCGCTCGATCTGACCCGGGTCGCGATCCGCGGCTGGTCCTTCGGCGGCTATCTCGCCGCGCTCGCGGCGCTGCGCCGCCCGGACGTGTTCCACGCGGCCGTGGTCGGCGCACCGGTGACCGATCTGCGGCTGTACGACACCCACTACCAGGAGCGCTATCTGGGGCACCCGGTACAGCAGCCCGAGGTGTACCGGCGCAACTCCCTGGTCGACGACGCCGGTCTTGTCGACGACGCGTATCCGGCCCGGCCGATGATGATCATCCACGGCCTCGCGGACGACAACGTGGTGGTGGCCCACTCCCTGCGCCTGTCCTCGGCCCTCCTGGCCGCGGGCCGCCCGCACGAGGTGCTGCCGCTGTCCGGGGTGACCCATATGACACCTCAGGAAACGGTCGCGGAGAACCTGCTGCTGCTCCAGCTGGACTTCCTCAAGCGCGCTCTGAACCTGGGCTGAGCAGGGATCCCCCACGGAGCACAGCGACCGTCGGCCAAGGGACCACAGCGAAAGATCGGCCGTGTCCGCGAGAGCGGCGCCGGCCCGTGCGCAATGAACGAGCCGGGGTGACATGGCGCACCCCGGCTCGTTTACGGCACCCGCACGGCCGTACGCAGTTCACTCTCCTGTGTCCGTATATCGGTACCGCGTCAGTCAAGTTGCCTGCGTGTTAACGACCTTCGTTCGCATTTGTCCGCTTATGCCGCTCTTCGTGCGGCGCATCGCCGGGCACCGGCGGCTCCTCGGGCGGCACCACTCTCTTCTCCTCCGCGAAGTGGCACGCCGAATCGTGCGCGGCCGGTCCGCTCGTACGGCGGAACTCCTCGGGCACCGCGAGCGGCGGCACCTCCAGGGCGCACCGCTCCTGGGCCTTCCAGCAGCGGGTGCGGAAGCGGCAGCCGGAGGGGATGGCCGCCGGGGACGGCACATCACCGCTCAGGATGATCCGCTCCCGGTGCTCGCGCGCCTCCGGGTCGGGCACGGGGACGGCCGACAGCAGGGCCTGGGTGTAGGGGTGCGTCGGATGCTCGTAGATCTCCGCGTCCCTGCCGGTCTCCACGATGCGCCCGAGGTACATCACCGCGACCCGGTCGGAGATGTGCCGCACGATCGACAGGTCGTGCGCGATGAAGACGTACGACAGCCCGAACTCGTCCTGGAGTTCCGCCATCAGGTTGATCACCTGCGCCTGGACGGACACGTCGAGCGCCGACACCGGCTCGTCGGCGACGATGATCTCCGGGCGCAGCGCCAGCCCCCTGGCGATCCCGATCCGCTGGCGCTGGCCGCCGGAGAACTGGTGCGGGTAGCGGTTGACGTACTCGGGGTTGAGCCCCACCACGTCGAGCAGTTCCTGTACTCGCCGGCGCCGCTCCCCCTTGGGCGCGGCCTCGGGATGGATCTCGTACGGCTCCCCGACGATGTCGCCCACGGTCATCCGTGGGTTGAGGGAGGTGTACGGGTCCTGGAACACCATCTGGATGTTGCGCCGCACGGCCTTCAGGGCGCGCCCGGACAGCCTGGTGATGTCCTCGCCCCGGTAGGTGATCGAACCGGCCGTCGGGCGCTCCAGATTGACCAGCATCCGCGCGACCGTCGACTTGCCGCAGCCGGACTCGCCGACGATGCCGAGCGTCTCTCCCCGGCCCAGGGTGAAGTCGACGCCGTCCACCGCCTTGACGGAGCCCACCTGCTTCTTGAACAGGATCCCCCGGGTGAGCGGGTAGTGCTTGACCAGACCGCGCACTTCCAGAATCGGCTCAGGACCGGCCATGCAGGCACTCCCTCCAGAAGTGGCAGGCGCTCACTCGCTCGCCCCCGTGGTCGCCGGCGACCTCGTAGAGCGGCGGCACGTCGGTGCGGCACACGTCCCGGGCCATGGGGCAGCGGGGGTTGAAGGAGCAGCCCGGCGGGATGTTCATGAGGTTCGGGGGGAGGCCCTTGATGGCGTAGAGCCGGCGGCCCTTCTGGTCGAGCCGCGGGATCGAGTCGAGCAGTCCCCTGGTGTAGGGGTGAGCGGGCGCCTTGTAGATGTCGTGCACGGGAGCCGACTCCACGATCTTGCCCGCGTACATCACGGCGATCCGGTCGGCGACGTCCGCGACGACACCGAGGTCGTGGGTGATCAGGATGAGGCCCATGCGGTACTCGCGCTGCAACTCGGCGAGCAGGTCCATCACCTGGGCCTGGACGGTGACGTCGAGGGCGGTGGTCGGCTCGTCGGCGATGATCAGCGCCGGCTCCAGCGCCATCGCCATGGCGATCATGATGCGCTGGCGCATACCGCCGGAGAACTGGTGGGGGTAGTCGCGCACCCGCTGGGCGGCAGCCGGGATCCGCACCTGTTCCATCAGCTCGACGGCCCTCGCCCGGGCGTCCCTCCTCGACATGCCGCGGTGCACGACGAACATCTCGCCGAGCTGCTCGCCCACGGTGAGCACAGGGTTGAGGGCGGACAGCGCGTCCTGGAAGATCATGGCCATCCGGGCGCCGCGGATCCTGCGCCGCTGATCCTCCTTCAGGGCGAGCAGGTCCTGTCCCCGGAAGAGGACCTCGCCGCCGGTGATCCTGGCGGGCGGTGTGTCGAGGATCCCCATGACGGCCTGTGCGGTGACGGACTTGCCGGAGCCCGACTCGCCTAGCACCGCGAGCGTCTGGCCCGCGTCCACGGCGAAGCTGACGCCGTTGACCGCCTTGGCGATCCCGTCCCGGGTGCGGAACTCCACCTGCAGGTCGCGCACTTCGAGCAGCACGGCGGTCACCTCAGCCTGGGGTCGAGGGCGTCGCGCACCGCGTCGCCGAGCATGATGAAGGCGAGCACGGTGATCGCGAGCGCGCCGGAGGGCCACAGCAGCGCGTGCGGGGCGTTGCGGACGTACGGGGAGGCGGCGGAGATGTCGATCCCCCAGGACACACTCGGCGGTCTCAGTCCCACGCCGAGGTACGACAGGGTCGCCTCCAGGGCGATGTACGTGCCGAGCGCGATGGTGGCGACGACGATCACCGGCGCGACCGCGTTGGGCGCGATGTGCCGCAGCAGGATGCGGGAGTTGGAGGCGCCGAGGGCGCGGGCCGCCTGGACGTAGTCGTGCTGCTTGGCGGTGATGACCGAGCCGCGGGCGATACGGGAGATCTGCGGCCAGCCGAGCAGCACCATGAACCCGATCACCGGCCAGACGGTGTTGCTGGTCACGACGGAGAGCAGGACCAGACCGCCGAGGACGACCGGGATGGCGAAGAAGATGTCGGTGACGCGGGACAGGACGGCGTCCCATCCCCCGCCGAAGAATCCGGCCAGCCCGCCCAGGATCGAGCCGAGCACCGCGACGCCGACCGTGGCGCAGACACCGACCGTGACCGAGGCGCGGGCGCCGTACACGGTCCGGGTGTACACGTCGCAGCCCTGGCCGTCGTAGCCGAACGGGTGTCCGGGCTGGCTGCCCTCCTGCGCCTTGGCGAGTTCGCACTGCAGGGGGTTGCCCGAGGTGATCAGGGACGGCCAGATCGAGATGAGGAAGAGGAAGAGGATCACGAGTCCGGAGACGATGAAGACGGGGTTGCGGCGCAGATCGCGCCAGGCGTCGGACCACAGGCTGCGTGGCTTGCCCGCGGGAGGCACGCCCTCCGGTCCCCCCGCAGGTCCTCCGGCGGCAGCTGTCCGCTGCGGCTCCAGGGTGGTCGCCTCGCTGGCTGCGAGGTCCATCGCGCCGCCCATGCCGGTACCGGCGATGGCCCCCTCGCGCTCAGGCGGCTGGTCATGCATAACGGATCCTCGGGTCGAGTACGGCGTACAGGAGGTCGACGAGCAGGTTGGCGACCAGGAAGACGAGGACGAGGATCGTCACGAAGCCGACGACCGTCTGCGTGTTCTGCCGGAGGATCCCCTGGTAGAGCTGGTAGCCGACGCCGTGGATGTTGAAGATCCGCTCGGTGACGATCGCACCGCCCATGAGGGCGCCGATGTCGGTGCCGATGAAGGTGACCACGGGGATCAGCGAGTTGCGCAGCAGATGCCGGGTGATCACGCGGTGGCGCGGCAGCCCCTTGGCGACGGCCGTGCGGACGTAGTCGGACCGCTTGTTCTCGGCGATGGAGGTCCGGGTCAGCCGGGTGACGTAGGCGAGCGAGACGGAGGCGAGGACCAGGCCCGGGACGATCAGCTCGCCGAAGGCGGCCGCCGGGGAGACCGAGGGTCTGACCCAGCCCCACTCGACGCCGAGCAGCAGTTGGAGCAAAAGACCGGTGACGAAGGTCGGTACCGAGATCACGACGAGGGTGAGCAGCAGCACCGTCGTGTCGACGGGCCGCCCCCGGCGCAGACCGGTGACCACGCCGAGCGCGATGCCGATGACGATCTCGAAGAGGATGGCCACCACGGTGAGCCGGATCGTGACGGGGAAGGCCGTCGCCATCAGCTCGGTGACCGGCTGCCCGTTGAACGCGGTGCCGAAGTCGCCGGTGAACACCTTGCCCATGTAGGTCGCGTATTGCTGCCACACAGGCTTGTCGAGGCCGAAGTCCCGGCGCAGCTGAGCTGCCGTGGCGGGGTCGCACTGCCGTTCCCCGCACAGGCCCGCGATGGGGTCGCCCATGACGTTCACCATCAGGAAGATGAGCAGGGTGGCGCCGATGAAGACCGGGATCATCTGCAGCAGACGCCGGACGACGTACCGTCCCATGGAGCCTCCGGGGGGGTAGCGGGCAGCCGTGGGCTCAGCCGACCTTGATCTCGTTGTAGACGGGGACGCTGAACGGGTTGAGGGCCACATGGGAGAGGCGCTCCGAATAGCCGGCGCTGCCGTTCTGGTACCAGAGCGGGATGGCGGCCATGTTGTCCCTCACCACGCCCTCGGCCTGCTGGAACAGCCTCACGGCCGAGGCCTGGTCGCTCTCCGCGTTGGCCTGGTCGACGAGCTTGTCGAACCCCTTGTTGGACCACTGGCCGTCGTTGGACGAGGCGCCCGTGTAGTACAGCGGCTGCAGGAAGTTCTGGATCAGCGGGTAGTCCATCTGCCAGCCGGCCCGGAACGGGCCCTGCATCTTGTGCCGGCCGATCTGGTTGCGGAAGTCGGCGAAGGTGCCGACCGGGTTGCCGACGCACGCCTTGTCGTCGCCGAGGACGTTGTTGATGTCGTTGCACACGGCGTCCACCCACTGCCGGTGCGAGCCGGAGTCGGCGTTGTAGGTGATCTTGATCTGGCCGCCGGGCAGCCCGCCGCCCTGCTGGATCAGCTGCTTGGCCCGGGCCGGGTCGTAGGTGCAGGCCTCGCCGCACAGCCCATCCTGGAAGCCGCCCTTCGTGCCCAGCACCGGGGAGGTCCAGTCGCTCGCCGGTGTACGGGTCTTCAGGAAGATGGTGTTCGTGATCTGTTTCCGGTCGATCGCCATGGACAGGCCCGTGCGGACCTTCTCCGTCCCCGGCTTGCTCCATCTCGGGTCGTAGAAGGGGAAGGCGAGGGTCTGGATGATGCCCGCCGGGGTGTTGATGTACCGGCCGTGCAGATCGGACTTGATGAACTTGAGCTGCGGGGCGGGCACGTCGTCGACGAGATCGAGGTTCCCGGCCAGCAGGTCGGTGTAGGCCGTGTTGCTGTCGGTGTAGACCTGCAGGTCCACCCCGTTGTTCTGCGCCTTGTCCGCGCCCGGGTAGGCGTTCCACGTCCTGAGCGACATCATGAAGCCCCTGGTGTAGGACTTGACCAGGTACGGACCATTGCCGATCGGTTTCTTCAGCCAGGCCGCGTGGTGGTCGAAGAACGCCCGGGGCAGCGGGGAGAAGGCCACATAGCCGAGGGTGTCCGGGAACGTCGAGAACTTCTGGTTGAGCCTCACGGTGAAGGTGCGGGGGCCGGTCACCGCGAGTCCGGACAGGGTGTCGGCGGTCTGCGTGCCGGTCTCCGGGTGCACCTTGTCGTACCCCTCGATGTATCCGAAGAAGTACGCGTTCTTCTGGTTGTTCCTCAGGCCGGCGCCGTAGTTCCAGGCGTCGACGAAGGACCTGGCGGTGACGGGCTCCCCGTTGCTGAATGTCCAGCCGTCCTTGACGGTGACGGTGAAGTTCTGCGAGTCCGAGGTCTCGATCTTTTCCGCCAGCATGTTCTCGGCCGCGCCGGTTCTCGGGTTGTAACGCCTCAGCCCCCGGAAGAGCATGTCGAGGACCTTTCCGCCCTGGACCTCGTTGGTGTTGGCGGGCTCCAGCGGGTTCTGCGGATCACTCCAGGAGGCGCTGAACACCCCGGGTTCACTGCCCGTGCCCGCACCCCCGCCGCAGCCGGCCGCCGCGAGGGCTGCCGCGGCCACTGCCGCCGCCCGTCTCGCGCGCCTGGCTCCACGCATGGGAGTGCCTCCTCGGAGTGCCCCGTACCTCCAGCGCCGGGGCGCTGTCCGCTATCGGTCCATATCAGCATTCAGCGGACATATCACTCAGTCACGCCACGAGTCGGAGCAGGACGTCATCCGGATGGCAGGCACACTCCGACAGGCCCACGGCCGATCTTGATGTGGCACGGTCACATGTGGGCGTGCATCGATCCCGGGGTGAGACGCGGTACGCCCGTCGGGGGTCGGTCCCCTGACGGGCGCATGGGTACATCACGGTGAAGGGCCTGCCGCCGGCGCAGGCGGGGTGGGCAGGCGCTCTCAGTCCCCGCGTTCCATGCAGAACTCGTTCCCCTCGGGATCGGTGAGGACCACCCAGCCGCCGCCGTCCGGGCGGGTGTGGTCGGCGATCCGGCGGGCGCCCAGAGCCAGGGCGCGTTCCACCTCCTGCGCGCGGGTCCGGCCTTGGGGTCGCAGATCGAGGTGGATGCGGTTCTTGGCGGACTTGCCCTCGGGCACCCGCACAAAAAGGAGGGTCGGACCGCCCCCGGGGTCGCGCAACACGGCCTCCGGGTCGCCCGGCTCGTCGTCGTCGGCGAGGGGGCGTTCCAGCAACGCGCCCCAGAACAGGCCGAGTTCGTACGGGTCACCGGTACAGTCGAAAGTGATGGTGCGGATGACCGGGCCGAGCGATGTCGTCTCTGCCATGTCCGGGTCGGACTCCCTTGGCGCCGTCGGGCAGTTCGTGGAATGTCCGGCGTAACGGGACGCATTCCCCACCCGACATTACGCGACACTCCCCCGTGCTGCTCCCGTTCGACAAAGATCGCGTACAGTTCCGCCCCACCGTCCTCCGGAGCTGGGAAACTGCGACGATGGCCGACCGTGCGTACTCCGACCTCACCCTTGCCGGGCTGTACGACGCCCTCCACCCGTGGGGGCCGAGTGACGACTTCCATCTGGGACTTGTGATGTCCTCGCGGAGCGTCCTGGACGTCGGCTGCGGCACGGGAAGGCTGCTCGCGCGGGCCCGGGAGAGGGGACACGACGGTCGGCTGTGCGGGCTCGATCCGGCGGCCGCGATGCTCGTCCAGGCACGGCGGCGCGCCCCCGGTCTGGAGTGGGTGCTCGGGGATCTGCGGTCCCATCGCCGGCGGGACGCCTTCGATCTCGTCGTGATGACCGGGGACACCTTCCAGCTGATCCCCGGGGACGAGGAACTGAGGAGCTGCCTCGCCGCCGTGCGCGAAGCCCTCACCGAGGACGGGCGGTTCGTGTTCGAGACACGGAACCCCGCTGCCCGGGCCTGGGAGTCGTGGACACCGGACCGGGTGCGTGAAGCAGCCGACGGCGACGGCGGGTCGGTGAGCCTGCGGCATGAGGTCCGGGCCCCGGTGACCGGGGACCGGGTGACGTTCACCGCGACCTTCGAGGGCACCGGGTGGGACCGGCCGCGGGTCGCCCGCGGCACCCTGCGGTTCCTCGGGCCCGACGCCCTCTCCCGCTTCCTGACGGAGGCGGGACTCCGCATCGTCGAACAGTACGGGGACTGGGAACGAGGTCCGCTCACGCCCACCAGCCCCGTGATCATCACCGTGGCACGGGCCGCCCGCTAGAAGACGTCCGAGGCCGATGCGAGGGGCGCCTGCACCCTTCCGTTCGACCGGGAGGAACCGACGGGCGCAGGCGACCGCGACGACGCCGTGCTGCCGTTCGCCCAGAACCGACGTGCCGTCAGGCGTCCACCTGCAAGGCTTCACAGGTGTGGACCAATGGCTCGCCCCAGGTGCGTCAGCGTGCCATTTCCGCAGGCCACAGGGTATTCATGCGCCGTTGACGCGCGCATTCCGCCACTGATAGACACACCTTCACTCAGCCTGAGCCGTCCCCGTTGCAGCCCGATCGAGCAGTCCGGCGAGCCGTCCCCGTACAAGAGATGACGCGAGGTCAGGATCGATGAGCACGCAAGACCAGCACGGCAAGGGGCGCCCGCGCCCGCACAGAACACGGCCCCGTACACCGCGGCTTCTGGCAGCCGCCCTGACTCTCGCGGCCGCCTTCGCGACAACGCTCGCCCCCGCGCCCCAGCAGGCCGAGGCGAAGGATAAGAAGGTCCTGACCGTCGCGGTCGCGCAGAGCGTCGACTCGCTCAGCCCCTTCCTCGCGAGCCGCCTGGTCAGTACGAGCATCCACCGGCTGATGTACGAGTACCTCACCAACTACGACCCCAAGGACGCCCATGTCATCCCCGGCCTCGCCACCAAGTGGGCGTCCTCGCCGGACAAACTGACCTGGACGTACACCATTCGATCCGACTCCAAGTGGTCGGACGGCAAGCAGGTCACCGCCGCGGACGCGGCCTGGACGTTCAACAAGATGATGACCGACGAGGGCGCCGCCACCGCCAACGGCAGCTTCGTCGGCAACTTCGAGAAGGTCACCGCGCCGAGTGCCACCGAACTCGTCATCGAGCTGAAGAAGCCCCAGGCCACGATGACCGCACTCGATGTGCCGATCGTGCCCCAGCACATCTGGGAGAAGGTCAAGGACTTCTCGAAGTTCAACAACGACAAGAGCTTCCCCATCGTCGGCGACGGGCCGTTCGTCCTCACCGACTACAAGGCCGACAGCTACGTGCGGTTGAAGGCCAACAAGAGCTTCTGGCGCGGGGCGCCGAAGTTCGACGAGCTCGTCTTCCGGTACTACAAGGACCAGGACGCAGCGGTGGCGGCCCTGCGCAAGGGAGAGGTCTCCTTCGTCGCCGGTTCGCCCTCCCTGACACCCGCCCAGGCGGCCTCCCTCAAGGGCGAGAAGAACATCCACGTCAACGAAGGCCCCGGCCGCCGCTTCTACGCCCTCGCCACCAATCCGGGCGCGCAGGCGAAGAACGGCAAGAAGTTCGGGGACGGCGACCCGTCCTTGCTGGACCAGCGGGTGCGGCACGCGCTGTTCATGGCGGTCGACCGCAAGACCCTGATCGACAAGGTCTTCCAGGGCCACGCCGTCGAGGGCGAGGGCTACATCCCGCCGCGCTTCTCGACATACTTCTGGCAGCCGTCGGGAAGCCAGGAGCTCGCCTACGACCCGGCCAAGGCCGCCCAACTCCTCGACGAAGCGGGCTACAAGCAAAACAGCGACGGCAAACGCGTCGGCAAGAACGGCAAGCCGTTGAACTACCGCGTCCTGTGCCACGCCACCGACTCGAACGACAAGGCGGTCGGCCAGTACCTCAAGGAGTGGTGGGGCAAGCTCGGCATCGGCGTGACGATCAACTGCCTGGACAATGTGACCGATCCCTGGCTCGCGGGCCAGTACGACCTCGCCTTCGACGGCTGGTCCGTCAACCCCGACCCGGACTTCGTCCTCTCCATCCACACCTGTGCGGCGCTTCCCGCCACCCCGAAGGACACCGGCGCGACCGACAACTTCATCTGCGACAAGACGTACGACAAGCTCTACGCACAGCAGTTGGCGGAGTACGACTCCGCCAAACGGGCGAACGTCGTGAAGCAGATGGAATCGCGGCTGTACGACCTTGGGTACATGAACGTCATGGCTTACCCGAACGCCGTCGAGGCCTACCGCACGGACCAGATCGCGTCGATCACCACCATGCCGGAGAAGGCGGGCAACATCTACGGCCAGGACGGCTACTGGAGTTGGTGGTCGGCGGTGCCGGCCGACTCCGGCAAGTCCTCCGGCGACGACTCGTCAGGCATCCTCATCGGCGTCATCGTCAGCGTCGTCGTGCTCGCCGGCGCCGGGGCGTTCTTCGCACTGCGCCGCCGCGCCACTGCCGAGGACCGTGAGTAGCCGATGATCCGACAGAACACTCCGGCCCCTCATCGGGCCGCCCGCCATCAGGCAGAACCTTCATGACCGCCGACGCCGCACCCGCGTCGGTCGCGAAGCCGGACGGCTCGGCTCCCGCCGGGCCGTCCGCCCACGGCCGGCGGACGGGTACCAGGGCCGCGTACCTCAAGTACGCGGCCGGGAAGCTGGGCGGGGCCGCCATCTCCCTGCTCGCCGTCCTCGTCACCAGCTTCTTCCTCTTCCGGCTGATCCCCGGCGACCCGGTCAAGTTCATGACGGGTGGCCGTCCGGTCTCCGCAGAACAACTTGCCGCCTACCGGCGGGAGTTCGGACTGGACCTGCCGCTGTGGCAGCAGTTCACGGACTACTGCGGCAAGGCACTCACCGGAGACCTCGGCACCTCGTACCAGTTCCGGGCACCGGTGATCGACAAGATCACCGAGGCGCTGCCCAACACCCTGCTGCTCACCGGCACCGCGTTCGTGCTGTACACCGCGCTGGGCATCTTCCTCGGGACACGCTCGGCGTGGCGGCACGGGCGGCTCGGGGACCGGCTGAACACAGGACTGGCCCTGACTCTCTACTCGGTGCCCTCGTTCTGGCTGGGTCTGCTGCTCATCATCGTGTTCGCGGTGGGCGCGGGCCCGATTCCCGGCCTCTTCCCCACCGGAGGGATGGAGTCGGGCGGCGAGGAGGGCCTCGCATATGTCCTCGACGTCGCACACCACCTCGTCCTTCCGGTGATCACGCTGGTCGCCGTGGAGTACGGGCAGACGCTGCTGGTCACCCGCTCCGCGCTGCTCGACGAGATGGGCAGCGACTATCTGACCACCGCACGCGCCAAGGGCCTCAGGGACGACCTGGTCAGGCGCAGGCACGCGGTGCCCAACGCACTGCTGCCGACCGTGACGTTGATCTTCGTCAACCTCGGCCGGACCGTCGCCGGTGTGATCCTCGTGGAGACGGTGTTCTCCTGGCCGGGCCTCGGCGGGCTCTTCTACCAGGCGCTGAGCGTGCCGGACCTCCCCCTCGTCCAGGGACTGTTCTTCGTCTTCGCCGCGGCGGTGATCGTGATGAACACGATCGCCGACCTGGTCTATCCACTACTCGACCCCCGGGTGGGCAGATGACGACCGACACGACGCCCCCGGCGCTGCAAGCCGGTCCGCGGACCCTCGCCCGGCAGCGCCGCCGCGCCTCCGCCGCCCGGTTCTGGAAGCAGTACAGCAGCCACCGCGCCGGACTCCTGGGCCTGGCCGCGCTCGTCGTCTTCGCGCTCCTGGCACTGACCGCGCCGTTGACGGTCGGCTCCGACGTGTCCAGCGTGACCGGAGCGCCGGGACACCCGCTGGAGGCGCCGAGCGGGGACTTCCTCCTCGGCACCGACCGGTACGGGCGCGATGTGCTGGGCCTTGTGGTGTGGGGCTCCCGCGTCTCGCTGCTGGTCGGGCTGCTCGCGGCCGTGCTGTCGGTGGCGATCGGCACGCTCGTCGGGATCACGGCCGGGCACTTCCGCGGTGCGTACGCCACCGTGATGATGCGGATCACGGACTGGTTCCTGGTGATGCCGACGCTGGTCCTCGCCATCGCGCTCGCCACCGTCATGTCCCGCTCACTCGGCACGGTGATCCTGGCGATCGGCGTGACGTCCTGGCCGACCACGGCCCGGCTCGTGCGCGCCCAGACGCTGGCGGTGGAGTCCCGGCCCTACATCGAGCGCGCCAAGGCGCTGGGCGGCGGGCACCGGCACATCATGGTCCGGCACGTGCTGCCCAACGTGATGCCCCTCGTGCTCGCGCAGACCACACTGATGATCTCCTCGTCGATCCTCGCCGAGGCGACCCTCGCCTTCCTCGGTCTGGGTGATCCCACGGTCGTGTCATGGGGCGGACTGCTCCAGGACGCGCGCGAGGCGGGCGCGATCAGCGCGGGTGACTGGTGGTACCTGGTGCCGCCGGGAATCACCATCGCCGTGGTCGCGCTGGCGTTCACACTCTGCGGCCGCGCCGTGGAGTCCGTTCTCAACCCGAGGCTGGGGGTGGCCCGTTGACCCTGCTGGAGGTCCGGAACCTCGAAGTGACGTATCCGGGCGGGGCGGCCGCGGTGCGGGGCGTGGACCTGTCGCTGGCGGCGGGGCAGAAGCTCGGTGTCGCGGGCGAGTCGGGGTGCGGCAAGTCGACGCTGGCGCTCGCACTGCTCAGGCTGCTGCCGTCCGGGACGCGGATCACCGGGGAGATCCTGCTGAACGGCGAGGACGTGCTGGCGATGCGCTGGGGGCGGGTGCGGGCGGTCCGCTGGGCCGGCGCCTCGATCGTCTTCCAGGGCGCGATGCACTCGCTGAACGCCGTGCATCGTGTCGGCGACCAGATCGCCGAGCCGATCCTGCTGCACCGCAAGGCGACCGCGGCCGCGGCCAGGAGGCGGGCGGGCGAACTCCTGGAGCAGGTGGGCCTGCCGGCGGCACGGGCGACGGCCTATCCGCACGAACTCTCGGGCGGTCAGCGCCAACGGGTCATGATCGCCATGGCGCTGGCCTGCGACCCCCAACTGGTCATCGCCGACGAACCGACCACGGCCCTGGACGTGATGATCCAGGCGCAGATTCTGCGGCTGATCGGGCGGCTGGTCGCCGAGCAGGATCTGGGCCTGATCATGATCAGCCACGATCTGGCGGTGCTCGCCGACACCTGCGACAGGCTCGCGGTGATGTACGCGGGCCGGGTGGTCGAAGAGGGCCCCAGCCGGGCGGTCTACGAGGACGCCCGCCACCCGTACGGCAAGGCGCTGTCGGCCGCGTTCCCGCGCATCGGCGACCCGGCCTCCCGGTTCGCCCCGCGCGGACTGGCCGGTGACCCTCCGGACCCGTCGGCACTGCCCTCCGGCTGCGTCTTCCATCCGCGCTGTCCGGTGGCCCTGGACCTGTGCGCCACCCAGGACCAGACACTGCGGGAGGCGGGGCAGGCCCGGCAAGCGGCCTGTGTGCACGTGGCGGACACGGCCGAGCACGCGAGGAGCACCGTATGACCTCACCATCGCCCCTGCTCAGCGCCCAGGGGCTGCACGTGGCCTTCCCCGGCCGGCACGGCGGTGCGCCGAGCCGGGCCGTGGACGGTGTCGACCTCGACATCCGCGCCGGGGAGATCGTCGCGCTGGTCGGCGAGTCGGGCTGCGGCAAGACGACGCTGGCCCGGGCCCTGCTGGGCCTCGTACGGCCCACGGCAGGGCACGTCGGTTTCGGCGGGAAGCCGCTTGCGTACACATCGAGGGCGCTCAAGGCCTACCGCAGGCGCGTTCAGCTGGTGCTCCAGGATCCGAGCGGGTCGCTGAATCCGCGGCACACGGTGTTCGACGCGGTGGCCGAGGGGCTGCGGATCCACGGGTTCGCGGGCGACGAGCGGGCCGCGGTCGCCGAGGCCCTGTCCAGGGCGGGGCTCAGGCCGCCCGAGCGGTTCTTCCTGCGCTACCCGCACGAGTTGTCGGGAGGCCAGCGCCAGCGTGTGGTGATCGCGGGCGCGCTCGTACTGGAGCCCGAGCTCATCGTCGCCGACGAGCCGGTGGCCTCGCTCGACGCCTCGGTACGGGGCGAGATCCTCGCGCTGCTGCTGCGCCTGCGCACCGAACTGGGCCTGGCCGCCCTCGTGGTCACCCACGATCTGGGCCTGGCCTGGAACGTCGCCGACCGGGTGGCGGTGATGTACCTGGGCCGGATCGTGGAGACGGGTGAGGTGGAGCAGGTGCTGACGGCGCCCCGGCATCCCTACACCCAGGCGCTGCTGTCGGTCCTGCCGGAGGCGCCGGGGGACCCGGTGGTGCTGACCGGCGAGCCGCCGGACCCCTCCCGCATCCCCGGTGGCTGTCGCTTCCACGCCCGCTGCCAGGTCCTGGCGAGCGGCGAGGCCGAACGAGCGGGCGTCGCGGACGCCTGCCGGGGCCGGGATCCGGGGGTCCTGGAGGGCGGCGCCGGGAGCCAGGTGGCATGCCATTGGGCGCGGGCGGCCATCGCCACGTGATGTGCGGTGGCCCTTCACCGGCAACCGGTTCCGCCTCGGACCCGTTCCCGCCGGCGAAGCGGGCTGCTCGGTGCCGCGCACCGGGGTACGGCGGGACGGCCGGGCTGCCCCGGCCTTCCAGGCGGGCAGGGTGGTCGTACAGGGCCCGGAAAAGCCGGTTCCCGGCACCTCGTCGAGGTGCCGGGAACCGAACCGAGGCCGTGAAGCCGTCAGGCGGCGTGCACGATGTCCTTCTCCTCGGCGAAGTGGCAGGCCGACTCGTGGGCCGCCGGCGAGTCCGCGCCCTTGAAACGCTCGGGAATCGCCAGGAGCGGAGCCTCCGACGAGCACCTTTCCTGCGCCTTCCAGCAGCGAGTGCGGAAGCTGCAGCCGGACGGCGGGTTGGCCGGCGACGGCACGTCACCGGTCAGGATGATCCGCTCGCGCTGCTCACGGGCCTCCGGGTCCGGCACGGGCACCGCCGAGAGCAGCGCCTGCGTGTAGGGGTGCGTCGGGTGCTCGTAGATCTGCTCGTCCGAACCGATCTCGGCGATCTTGCCGAGGTACATCACGCCCACACGGTCCGAGATGTGCCGGACGATCGACAGGTCGTGCGCGATGAAGATGTAGGAGAGGTTGAACTCGTCCTGCAGTCGCTCCATCAGGTTGATGACCTGCGCCTGGACGGACACGTCCAGTGCCGAGACCGGCTCGTCGCAGATGATGATCTCCGGGTTGAGCGCGAGGCCGCGGGCGATGCCGATGCGCTGGCGCTGACCGCCGGAGAACTGGTGCGGGTAGCGGTTGATGTACTCGGGGTTGAGGCCGACGACGTCCAGGAGCTCCTGGACCTTGCGCCGCCGGTCGCCCTTCGGCGCCACCTCGGGGTGGATGTCGAAGGGCTCGCCGATGATGTCGCCCACCGTCATACGGGGGTTGAGCGAGGTGTACGGGTCCTGGAACACCATCTGGATGTTCCGGCGCACGGCCTTCAGGGCGCGTCCGGACAGCTTGGTGACGTCCTGGCCCTTGTAGAAGATCTCGCCTGCGGTGGCCCGCTCCAGGTTCATCAGGAGCTTGGCCACCGTCGACTTGCCGCAGCCGGACTCGCCCACGATGCCCAGGGTCTCGCCCTGGTGCAGGTCGAAGGAGACACCGTCGACCGCCTTGACGGCACCGATCTGCCGCTTGAACAGGATCCCCTGGGTGAGCGGGAAGTGCTTCACCAGGTTGCGGACCTGCAGGATCGGCTCACCGCGCCCGATGGGGGCCTCGATCGCGTGGACCGCTTCCTCCTCGGTGCGCGCGTCGACGACGTCCACCTCGGAGACGTTCGGCGTGGCGTCCTGCGGCTCGTCGGTCTTGCTGAGCTCAGCCATGGATCGTCTCCTTCCAGAAGTGGCATGCCGATGCGCGGCCCACCAGCTCGGTGCCGTCCTGCTCGGTGACCGGCAGCAGGTCCGGGACCTGGGTACGGCACACGTCCTGGGCCTTGGGGCAGCGCGGGTTGAAGGCGCAGCCGGTCGGCACACGCAGCAGGTTGGGCGGCAGACCCTTGATCGCGTACAGCTCCTGGCCCTTCTGGTCCAGGCGCGGGATCGAGTCCAGCAGACCCCGCGTGTACGGGTGCGCGGGACGCTTGTACAGCTCGTGGACCGGGGCACGCTCCACGATCCGGCCCGCGTACATCACGGCGATCTTGTCCGCGACGTCGGCAACGACGCCGAGGTCGTGGGTGATGAGGATCAGGCCCATGTTGTACTCGCGCTGGAGTTCCGCGAGCAGATCCATGACCTGGGCCTGGACCGTCACGTCGAGGGCCGTGGTGGGCTCGTCGGCGATGATCAGGTCCGGCTCCAGGGCCAGCGCCATCGCGATCATGATGCGCTGACGCATACCGCCCGAGAACTGGTGCGGGTAGTCGTCCACGCGGGCGGCCGAGGCCGGGATCTTCACCCGGTCCATCAGCTCGATCGCCTTGGCCCTGGCTTCCTTCTTGGACAGTCCCTGGTGGACCCGGAACATCTCGCCGAGCTGGTACCCGACGCTCAGCACCGGGTTCAGCGAGCTGAGCGCGTCCTGGAAGATCATGGCGATCCGCTGTCCGCGGATCTTGCGGCGGTCCTCGCCGGACATGGTCAGCATGTCCTGGCCGCGGAAGCGGATCTCCCCCTGGGGGATCTTCGCCGGCGGCATGTCGAGGATGCCCATGATCGCCTGGGCGGTGACGGACTTGCCGGAGCCCGACTCACCGAGCACCGCGAGCGTCTCACCGGCGTTCACGCTGTAGTTGACACCGTTGACGGCCCTGACCACGCCCTCACGGGTGTGGAACTCGACGTGCAGGTCACGCACTTCGAGGAGTGGGGTGCCGTCTGTCCCGCCGTCGCGCGGCGAGGGCACGGGAACGACTTCTTCGATGGTGGTCACGTACGCCTCCCTCAGCGCATCTTCGGGTCGAGGGCGTTGCGGACCGCCTCACCGAGCATGATGAACGCCAGCACAGTGATGATGAGCATGATCGACGGGTACAACATGATCCACTGCGCCACGCGGATCTGGTTGCCGCCGTCGGAGATGTCGTTGCCCCACGACACGCCGTTCAGGCCGAGGCCCAGGTACGACAGGGTCGCCTCGGCGGAGATGTAGATGCCGAGGGAGATGGTGGCGACGACGATGACCGGAGCCATCGTGTTCGGCAGGATGTGCCGGAACATGATGCGCGGGGTGCTCGCACCCAGCGCCTTGGCTGCCTGCACATAGTCGGCCTGCTTGGTGGTGATCACCGCGCCGCGCATCACACGGGCGATCTGCGTCCAGCCGAAGAAGCTGAGCGCGCCGATGACGACCCAGGTCGTGCGGTTCTGGAAGGAGTTGAGCACGACCATGGTGCCGAGCAGGAACGGGATACCGAAGAACACGTCGGTCAGTCGCGACAGGACCGAGTCGACGATGCCGCCGAAGTAACCGGCGATCATGCCGACCAGGCCGCCCACGAGCGTCACCGCGATGGTGGTGCCGAAGCCGACGGCGATGGAGGCCCGGGTGCCGTACATGACACGGGCGAAGACGCTGCGGCCCTGCTGGTCGTAGCCCAGCCAGTCCGGCGAGCCGATGTCGCCCAGCTTGGGCTTCTGCAGGAAGTGCTTGGCCAGGTCGCCCGAGGTGGGGTCGACTCCGGTGAACCACCCCGGGAAGAAGGTGATCAGCAGGAGTATGACGATCAGCACCGACGAGACTATGAAGATCCAGCTGCGGCACAGGTCTCGCCAGGCGTCGCCCCACAGACTGCGGGCCTTCTCCGGCTTGGGCTCGGGCAGCGGGCCGCCGACCGCCGCGACAGCCGCCTCCTTCGCCGCGTTCTCAGGAACGGTCTTGGTCACGTCAGGCATAGCGAATCCTCGGGTCAAGGACCGCGTAGAGCAGGTCGACGAGCAGGTTGGCGAGGAGGTACACGATGACGAGGATGGTCACCAGGCCGACGAGTGTGGTGCCCTCGCGGCGCGCGATCGACTGATAGATCGTGCCTCCCACACCCTGGATGTTGAACAGACCCTCGGTGACGACGGCGCCGCCCATCAGCGCACCGATGTCGGTACCCAGGTAGGTGATCACCGGGATCAGCGAGTTGCGCATGAGGTGGACGCCCACCACACGGCGCTTCGGCAGACCCTTGGCGATGGCCGTGCGGATGTAGTCGGCGCGCAGGTTCTCGGCGATCGACGTACGGGTGAGCCTGGTCACATACGCCAGTGACGCGGTCGCCAGCACAATCGCCGGCATCAACAACTCGTTGAGGTTCGTCGAGTCATTGACGTTCGGTGGCAACCAGTTCAGGTTGAACGCGAAGACGACCTTGAGGATGTAGCCGAGAACGAACACCGGGACCGAGATCAGCAGCAGGGTGACCAGCAGGATCGCGTTGTCCGTGACGCGTCCGGCGCGCAGGCCGGCCACGATGCCCAGGGCGATGCCCAGGACGAACTCGATCACGAACGCCAGCCCCCCGAGCCGCAGGGTGACGGGGAACGCGTCACCGAGCACGTCCGTCACGGGCCGGCCACTGGCGATCTGCGTGCCGAAGTCGCCATGCAGGATCATGTTCTTCATGTAGTGCCAGTACTGGACCAGGATCGGCTGGTCCAGACCGTACTGATGCCTCAGTTGCGCAATCACCTGTGGGCTGCCGCCCTTGTCACCGAACAGCCCTCGTACGGGGTCACCGGGCAGCGCGTAGACCATGAGGAAGATCAGCAAGGTTGTCCCGATGAACACCGGGATCATCTGGAGCAGTCGTCGTGCGACGTAGCGCCCCATCGTGCCTCCATGTCAGTCACAGCGGCAGCCAACGGGCCCTTTCTGCGGGCACCATTGAATGATGCGCGCAGAAAGGGCCCCCCAGCCACTGCCGTTCCCCGGGGCGCGGTACCACCGCGCCCCGGGACAAACGGTCTGATTGCGGTTACTTCTTGACCTGAACGCCGGTCAGGATCGGGTCGCCGTCCTGCGCGTACGCCACGCCGGTGACCTTGTCCGAGTAACCCGCGTTGACCTTGTAGTACCAGAGCGGAATGCTCGGCATGTAGTCGGCCAGCTGCTTCTCGATCGCCTGGTACTTCTGTTCCGACTCCTCCAGCGAACCGGCGGCGTCGGCCGCGGCGATCTCCTGGTCGATCTTCTTGTTGGAGAAGCCGCCCTGGTTGCCGTCCGACTTGCTGCCGTACAGGTCGCGGATGAAGTTGGCGTTGAACGGGTAGTCCAGCACCCAGCCGGAGCGGTACAGCGACTTGACCTGGTGCGCGTCACGCGCGTTCAGGTCGGCCTGGAAGTCGGCCTTCGAGTCGCCGGTGCACTTGACGCCGGTCGCCTTGGTGATGGAGTTGCAGACCGCCTCCACCCACTCCTTGTGGCCACCGTCGGCGTTGTACTGGATGGAGATGGCGTTGCCGGGAACGCCGCCGCCCGCCTTGATGAGCTCCTTGGCCTTGGCCGGGTTGTACGTGGTGACGTCACCGGCCGCGTTCGGCTGGTAGCCGAGGACGCCCTTGGCGACCCAGCCGGTGGCGGGCTCACGGGTGCCCTGGAGCACCGTCTTCGTGATGGTGTCGCGGTCGATCGCCATCGACAGGCCCTGGATGACCTTCGGGTCGATGTCCTTCCACTGCTTGGTGTAGAAGGCCACGGCGATGGTCTGGATCGCCGAGTACGCCTTGTCCACCGCGCGGTCGCCGAGGTCCGCCTTGTAGACGGGCAGGTCCTTCGGCGCGATCTGACGCAGCACGTCGACGTTGCCGGACTTCAGGTCCTCGTACGCCGTCTCGAGGCTGGTGTAGTTCTTGAAGAGCACACCACCGTTCTTGGCGGCGTTCGGGCCCTTGTAGTCGTCGAACTTGGCAACCTCGATCTGCTTCTTGTGCTGCCAGCTGACGAACTTGTAAGGGCCGTTGCCGATCGGGTGCTCGCCCGCGGCCTTCGGGTCCTTGTAGAAGGACTCCGGCAGCGGGTCGAAGACCTCGTAGCCGAGCTTGTAGACGAAGTACGGGATCGGCTTCGACAGCGTGATCGTGAAGGTGTTGTCGTCGACGACCTTCAGACCGGACATCGTCTCGGCCTTCGGCTTGCCCTTGGCCGGAGCGACGTCGTCGTAACCCTGGATGTCCGAGAACCAGAAGCTGTTGGTCTGCTTGTTGGCGGGGTTCGCGGCCCAGTTCCACGCCTTGACGTAGGAATCGGCCGTCACCGGGGTGCCGTCGTGGAACTTCCAGCCCTGCTTCAGCTTGACCGTGAAGGTCTTGTTGTCCTTGGAGTCGACCGACTCTGCGTTGACGTAGACGATCTTGCCGCTCGCGTCATAGTCAACGAGTCCGGAGAAGATCGACTTGATGACGATGCTGCCGTTGGACTCCATCGTGTTGGCCGGCTGCAGAGGGTTCTGCGGCTCGCCCACCTCGACCGAGAACTTACCGTTCGGATCGATCGCGGCCTTGCTGCCACTGCCCTTGTCTCCGCCGCCACCACCACAGGCGGTCACGCCCAGCGCCACAACCGCGGCTATCGCGACCCATTTGGCGCTCTTCGCACCGCGCATGGGTTCCTCCTCATGAGTCCAATGGTTCACCACATGGAGAGGCATATGACACGCCACCGCCATCGGCTCTGTGGATAGTCAAGTGCCCCGCGCTCGTGAGTCGGCGCCACCAGTTCAGCGCGTGACCCATTGATCCGAGCTCTACGCGCCTAACTATCTGGCAGAACTCGTGGCCGAACCACATTCCTAAGGTCTCGGTTCGATCACACCTGGCGCGTACTTCTTCCAAAATCCGGACAAAGGGTCAGCCGAAAGATCCATGCGAAACGGACTTGTTACACATCTACCGGTGTCGGGCGTCCGCATTCCGGACAGGCGGGAGACAAAATCCGGTTGCTTTTAAGATGGCTTCCGGGAGGGGGTGTCCAGGTGTGTCCTCACCCCGGCACGCACAGTGCACGTACCGTTCCATTTCGGTCAACAGACCTCACGTCGGACGCGTCTCTCCGACGGCTCACAGGGTGCACATCGGGAAGCAGGGTAGAGCGTATCGAGCGCGTCACACGGGTGCCCGACCAGAATGAAGGGTTTTCCCTATCCTTTCCCGAAAACGAAGGCCGGGCACCCCACGCGTGGGGTGCCCGGCCTTCGCCGTGCAGGAGCCTCGTCAGCCGTGCTTGGCGCGGCTGGCGGCGCGGGCGCGGTCACGCTGGTCGAGGACGACCTTGCGGATGCGGACGGACTCCGGGGTCACCTCGACGCACTCGTCGTCGCGGCAGAACTCCAGGGACTGCTCCAGCGACAGCTTGCGCGGCGGCACGATCGACTCGGCGATGTCCGACGTGGCCGACCGGATGTTGGTGAGCTTCTTCTCCTTGGTGATGTTGACGTCCATGTCGTCGGAGCGGGAGTTCTCGCCGACGATCATGCCCTCGTACACCTCGGTGCCGGGCTCGATGAAGAGCGTGCCGCGCTCCTGGAGGTTGGTCATCGCGAAGGCGGTGACGCTGCCGGAGCGGTCGGCGACCAGCGAGCCGTTGTTACGGGTCTGGAGGGGGCCGAACCAGGGCTCGTGGCCCTCGTGGATGGAGTGGGCGATACCCGTGCCGCGCGTGCCGGTCAGGAACTCCGTACGGAAGCCGATCAGACCGCGCGAGGGCACCACGAACTCCATGCGCACCCAGCCGGAGCCGTGGTTGGACATGTTGTCCATACGGCCCTTGCGGACGCCCATGAGCTGCGTGACCGCGCCCATGTGCTCCTCGGGCACGTCGATGGTCAGACGCTCGACGGGCTCGTGGACCTTGCCGTCGACGTCCTTGGTGACGACCTGCGGCTTGCCGACGGTCAGCTCGTAGCCCTCGCGGCGCATGGTCTCGACCAGGATGGCGAGCGCCAGTTCACCGCGGCCCTGCACCTCCCAGGCGTCCGGACGCTCGGTGTCCAGGACCCGCAGCGAGACGTTACCGATCAGCTCGCGGTCGAGACGGTCCTTGACCTGGCGCGCGGTGACCTTGCGGTCCTTGACCGTGGCCTTGACGTTGGCGCCCTTGCCGGTGCCGCCCCGGCCGACGAGCGGCGAGGTGTTGGTGCCGATGACCATCGAGATCGCGGGCTCGTCGACCGTGATCAGCGGCAGCGCGACGGGGTTCTCCGGGTCGGCGAGGGTCTCGCCGATCATGATGTCGGGGATACCGGCGACGGCGCAGATGTCACCCGGACCGGCCTTCTCCGCCGGCTTGCGGGTGAGGGCCTCGGTCATCATCAGCTCGCTGATGCGGACGTTGCCGATCGAGCCGTCGCGCTTGATCCAGGCGACGGTCTGGCCCTTGCGCAGCTCGCCCTGCTCGACGCGGAGCAGCGCGATACGGCCGAGGAAGTTGTCGGCGTCGAGGTTGGTGACGTGGGCCTGGAGCGGCGCGTCCTCCTCGTACGTGGGGGCCGGGATGTGCTCCAGGATCGTGGAGAAGAACGGCTCCAGGCTGTCGCTGTCGGCCGGGACCGTGCCGTTCTCCGGCTTGGTCAGGGACGCGATGCCGTCACGGCCGCAGGCGTAGACGATCGGGAACTCGATCTGGTCCTCGTCCGCGTCCACGTCCAGGAACAGGTCGTACGTCTCGTTGACGACCTCGTCGATACGGGCGTCGGGGCGGTCCGTCTTGTTGATGCACAGGATGACGGGCAGCCGGGCCTGGAGCGCCTTGCGCAGCACGAAGCGGGTCTGCGGCAGCGGGCCCTCGGAGGCGTCCACGAGCAGGACGACACCGTCCACCATCGACAGACCGCGCTCGACCTCGCCGCCGAAGTCGGCGTGGCCGGGGGTGTCGATGATGTTGATCGTGATCGGTTCCCCGCCGTCCTTGGGGTGGTAGTTCACCGCCGTGTTCTTGGCGAGGATCGTGATGCCCTTCTCACGCTCCAGGTCGTTCGAGTCCATGACGCGGTCGTCGACCTGCTCGAGCTGGTGAGCGGCGAAGGCACCGGCCTGCTTCAGCATGCCGTCGACGATGGTCGTCTTGCCGTGGTCTACGTGGGCGACGATGGCGACATTGCGGATGTCGTGGCGCGTGGCCATGATGTGGCGTACTCCCGGAATGGTGAGGACGGCCCGCGCTTTCGCTGCGCCGGCCTGCCGGGCTGAACACGCCTCGGCCTTGTCCCATGGTAAGGGGACCCTGCCGTTCGGGCTTGCCGGGTACAGATCAGGCCCCTTGACCAGGCACGTTACGCGGGCCACCCACTCCGGTCACGACGACGGGCTCGCCGAGGGCCGCACCCCCTTCTTCAGGAAGCCCATGTCCTCGTAGACCGGAGCCTGGAACCCGAACGAGCCCGCGTTGGCAAGGTCGGCGCGCACGGCCGTGAGCTGGGGGCGCTGGTAGAGGGGGATCGAGCTCGCGGTGGCCCAGATGCGGGCGTCGGCCTTGCGCATCAGGGCGTGCTCCTCGCTCTCGTTCAGCGTGGCGATCGCCTGGTCGAACAGCTGGTCCACCTGGTCGGTGCCGACCCGGGTGTAGTTCTGCTCGACGCTCAGCGTGCCGTCCGACGCCGGCACCGGCTTGGCGTAGATCGGCCGGGCGTCGGTGGCGGGGAACGCCGATACGGGCCAGGAGTACAGCGCGAGGTCGTAGTCCCCGGACGCGATGTGGTCCTTGAAGTAGCTCTCGTCCGAAACCTTGACGATCTCGGTGCGGATCCCGACCTTCTCCAGCATGCGCGTGATGCGGTCGGCGACCGTACGCAGGGTCTGGGAGCCCGGCCCGGACGGCAGGACGAACCGCAGCACCAGCGCCTTGCCGTCCTTGGCGAGCGCCCCCTTCACATTCCCGCCCGGAGCGGCGGTGCCCTTGGGCGCGTACGCCCCCGGCACCCCGGCCTTGTGCCCCGGCTGCATCTTCGAGTGGTCACCGGGGTCCTTCCGGTACCCCTTGTCGTCCTCCCCGACCGGGTTCTTGCCGTCGTCGCCCGCGCCCTTGCCGCCGGCCGCCTTCTTGCCCCCCGACCCGGCCGTCTTCTTCTCCTCCTTGACCGGTCCTCCGGGCACCCAGCCCGCCTCGCTGAGCAGCTCCTTCGCCTGGCCGGTGTCCTGGTCGCCGAGGGCCCCGCTGTTGTCGGCGTACGCCTCCTGTCCCGACAGGGCGAGGTGGCTGCCGACCGGCACGGCGGGCAGCCGGAGCGGAGTGAGGACCAGTCCGGCCAGTTCCTCGCGGTTGAGGGCGCGGGCCACGGCCCGGCGCACCCGCTCGTCACTGAGCGGGGCCCGGGAGCCGTTCAGGGCGAGCTGGGTGAAGGCGGGCTCGAGCGACTTGCGGATCACGTACTCGCTCTGGGCCTTCCGCGCCGCGGCGCCCGGCGCGGCGGACGGGCCGCCCGACGCGGTGGCGCCCGGCAACGCACTCTGCCCGGTGGCGCCCGGCGATGCACTCTCCGCGGTGGCACCCGGCGATGCACTCTCTGCGGTGGCACCCGGCGATGCACTCTGCGCGGTGGCGCCCGGGGACGCGCTCTGCGGGGTGGCAGCCGGGGAGGAGTCCTGCGGGGCGGCGCTGCCCTTGTTCTTCGCGGCGGTCGTGATCCGTCCGGCGTCCTGCGGGTCGATCTCCGCCATGTCGACCGACCCGGCGGCGATCGCGGCGGCCCGCTTGTCGCGCGGGACGGCCACGAGCACGATCCGGTCGAGCTTGGCGGGGCGACCCCACCAGCGCGGATTGCGGCCGAGGGTGACCTCGCCCTTCTTGGCGTCGACACCCTGAAGGGTGAACGGGCCGGCAGTGGCTTTCAAGGCCGCCCTCGCCCCGTCGTTGAAGCCGTTCGCGGTGCCCATGACGTCCTTCGGGTACAAGGGCGAGAAGAGCGACCGCCAGTCGGCGTACGGCTTGCCGAAGGTGACCTTGACCTCGAGGTTGTTCGCGCCGCGCTCGACGTTCTCGATGCGGTCGTACCCCGCGTTGCGGGCTGTCCAGTACGCGCTGTCCCGGCCGGAGAGCGCGCGCCACTGGGCGGCGAAGTCGTCGGCGCCGATCTCCCGGCCGTCGCTCCAGACGGCCTGCTGGTTGAGGCGGTAGACGACGACCTGCCTGGGCTCCGTCGACACGACCTTGGCCGACTCGAGGTAGTCCGGATTGCGCTCGGGACGGCCGTTGGCGTCCAGCCGGAACATCGCGGGCAGCACCGCACCGGCCACCCGAGTGGTGGAGGCATCGGCGTCCGCCTGGAAGGCGTTCAGGGTCCGGGGCACGGCGTCGACGGCCCAGCGCAGGGTGCCGCCGTCGGCGACGACCGTACGGGCGGCCGGGGCGATGTCCTGGGCGGCGACCGGTTTGCTCCGGTCCTCGTCGGCGCTGCAGCCGACGAGCACGGACACCGCGAGGGCTCCCGCGGCGAGGAATGCGACCGAACGCATCACCGTGCGGGGTCCGACGTCGTCGTGGGACATCACGTCCTCCTCCGGGAGCCGCTCGATCGATGAGCGAGGGTTATGGTCCGGTTGTTCTGGTTTGTGGGTATTTGGTGTTGATCAGATATATGGCCCACTGAAGATGAAAGGGGTGGGGCACGTGGGGCGACACGACGACGAGTGCCGGGAAGGTCACCCGGACGGCGTACCGCCCCTGCTGGTCCCGCCCCTGTGTCCCGGCCCCCGACGGGGCCGGGAAATCGAATCCGCACCCGCACACGACAATGCGCCTCGGCCAATCCCTGCATGTCCCTTCACACCGACCGGTGTGACGCGCAACACTCGCAGGCGCATGAACGTCGCCGCCCTGGGCCACCGGCCCCTGGAAGTGAGGTCACGTCATGTCCGTGTATGACGAACTGACGTCGGTTCAGCGGTGCCTCGACGACCTGTACCGGTCGGTGGGGCGCCTGGAGCAGCAGATGGGGAGTGGCGGGCTCGAGATACGCCGCGTCCGCACCGACGCCGATCACCTGCGCGAGAGCGTCGCACTACTGCGCGAGGCCACCGCCGCCCCCGAGGCGGCCCGGCGGGTCGACCTCGTGACGATCCCGGACACCCCGTACGACACCAGCCTGTGGACGGACTCGGACGACGAGGGCCTCGGCGCCCGGGACCGGCACGCCCCCTGAACCCACAGGCGAGTGAGCCGAAGGGCCGCGGCCGGGCGCACGGCGACACGTCCGCGGCCCGGAGCCGAACCGAGCCCTGAAAGGTGCGTCATAGCGTGACCACTGATACGGAACCACCCGACACGGAATCCCATCCGCCCGGCGGCGTGCGTACCGGTACGCGCGCCGCGATCGCCGCCCCACATCTGCGCACCGACCGCTGGTGGCTGGCCCCGGCCGCCACCGCCGCCGGGCTGCTGGCCTTCGTCGTCTACTCGACGTGGCGCGCGTTCGCCGACGCGGACTACTACGCGGCGCCCTACGTCTCCCCGTTCTACTCGCCCTGTCTGGCGGAACGCTGCCGGACCATGCACGCGGGCCCCAACGCCGACCTGTTCGGCAGCTGGTGGGCGATCTCCCCGGCGATCATCATCCTGATCTTCCCGCTCGGTTTCCGCCTGACCTGCTACTACTACCGCAAGGCCTACTACCGCGGCTTCTGGATGTCGCCCCCGGCCTGCGCGGTGGCCGAGCCGCACCGCACGTACAGCGGTGAGACCCGCTTCCCGCTGATCCTGCAGAACATCCACCGGTACTTCTTCTACGCGGCACTCCTCGTGGCGGGTGTGCTCACGTACGACACCGTGCTCGCCTTCCGCGACCAGCACTACCGCTGGGGCCATATGGGGCTGGGCACCCTGGTGTTCCTGGTGAACATCGTGCTGATCTGGGCGTACACCCTCTCCTGCCACTCCTGCCGGCACATCGTCGGCGGGAAGCTCAAGCACTTCTCCAAGCATCCCGTGCGCTACGGGGCATGGCAGTTCGTCAGCCGGCTGAACGCCCGGCACATGCTCCTCGCGTGGGCGTCCCTGGTCAGCGTGGCACTCGCCGACTTCTACGTGTACCTGGTGGCGTCCGGCGCCTTCGACGATCCGAGGTTCTTCTGATGTCCGTGGTCGACCGGCAGGAGTGGGACGTGGTCGTGGTCGGGGCCGGCGGCGCCGGCCTCAGGGCCGCCATCGAGGCCCGCGAGCGCGGTGCCCGTACGGCCGTGATCTGCAAGTCGCTGTTCGGCAAGGCGCACACGGTGATGGCGGAAGGCGGCATCGCGGCGGCGATGGGCAACGCCAATCCCCATGACAACTGGCAGGTGCACTTCCGCGACACCATGCGCGGCGGGAAGTTCCTCAACCAGTGGCGGATGGCCGAACTGCACGCGCGCGAGGCACCCGACCGGGTCTGGGAACTGGAGACCTGGGGCGCCCTCTTCGACCGCACGAAGGACGGGCGCATCTCGCAGCGCAACTTCGGCGGCCACGAGTACCCGCGCCTCGCGCACGTCGGCGACCGAACGGGCCTGGAGCTGATCCGGACACTCCAGCAGAAGATCGTGGCCCTCCAGCAGGAGGACGAGAAGGAGACCGGGGACTACGAGTCCCGGCTGAAGGTCTTCCAGGAGTGCACCGTCACCAGGATCCTCAAGGACGGGGACCGGGTGTCCGGGGTCTTCGCCTACGAGCGCGAGTCCGGCCGCTTCTTCGTCCTCGAGGCACCCGCCGTGGTGATCGCGACGGGCGGCATCGGCAAGTCCTTCAAGGTGACGTCGAACTCGTGGGAGTACACGGGCGACGGGCACGCGCTGGCGCTGCTCGCCGGGGCGCCGCTGCTGAACATGGAGTTCGTGCAGTTCCATCCGACGGGCATGGTCTGGCCGCCGTCGGTGAAGGGCATCCTCGTCACCGAGTCGGTGCGCGGCGACGGCGGGGTGCTCAGGAACTCCGAGGACAAGCGGTTCATGTTCGACTACATCCCCGACGTCTTCAAGGAGAAGTACGCGCAGTCGGAGGACGAGGCCGACCGCTGGTACGAGGACCCGGACAACAACCGGCGGCCGCCCGAGCTCCTCCCCCGCGACGAGGTCGCGCGCGCCATCAACGCCGAGGTGAAGGCCGGGCGCGGCTCCCCGCACGGCGGGGTCTTCCTGGACGTGTCGACGCGCATGCCCGCCGAGGTCATCCGGCGCCGGCTGCCGTCGATGTACCACCAGTTCAAGGAGCTGGCGGACGTCGACATCACCGCCGAGGCGATGGAGGTCGGCCCGACCTGCCACTACGTGATGGGCGGCATCGCGGTCGACTCGGACACGGCGGCGACCCGCGGGGTCCAGGGCCTGTACGCGGCCGGTGAGGTGGCCGGCGGTATGCACGGCTCCAACCGGCTGGGCGGCAACTCGCTCTCCGACCTGCTGGTGTTCGGGCGCCGGGCCGGTCTGCACGCGGCGCAGTACGCGACGGGCCTCGCCGTGCGCCCCGCGGTGGACGACATCCAGGTGGACGCGGCGGCCGCGGAGGCCCTGCGACCGTTCTCGGTCGAGGGTCCGGCGCCCGGCGAGGACATCGAGGAGCCGCACCGCCCGCCGGAGAACCCGTACACCCTCCACCAGGAACTCCAGCAGACCATGAACGACCTGGTCGGCATCATCCGCCGCGAGGCGGAGATGCAGCAGGCGCTGAAGAAACTGGCGGATCTGCGGGTACGGGCCGGCAGGGCGGGCGTCGAGGGGCACCGGCAGTTCAATCCTGGCTGGCACCTCGCCCTCGACCTGCGGAACATGCTGCTGGTCAGCGAGTGTGTGGCGCGGGCCGCGCTGGAACGCACGGAGTCCCGCGGCGGGCACACCCGCGAGGACTGTCCGGCGATGGACCGCGCATGGCGCCGCGTCAATCTGCTGTGCCGGCTCACCGACCCCACCGGGGGTCTGGCGGCGACCGATCCGGTCCGCGGCCAGATCACCCTTCTCCGGGAGACCACCGAACCTGTCCGCTCCGACCTGCTCGCCCTCTTCGAGAAGGAGGAGCTGGTCAAGTACCTGGCCGAAGAGGAGCTCTACGAGTGAGCAGCTACGAGGCCCGCTTCAAGGTGTGGCGGGGCGATGCGCAGGGCGGCGCCCTGGAGGACTTCAAGGTCGAGGTCAACGACGGCGAGGTGGTGCTGGACATCATCCACCGGCTCCAGGCCACTCAGGCGGCCGACCTCGCCGTGCGCTGGAACTGCAAGGCCGGCAAGTGCGGTTCGTGCTCGGCGGAGATCAACGGGCGGCCGCGGCTGATGTGTATGACGCGGATGTCGGTGTTCGAACGGGACGAGACGATCACGGTGACACCGCTGCGCGCCTTCCCGGTGGTCCGCGACCTGGTGACGGACGTGGGCTTCAACTACCGCAAGGCGCGCGAGATCCCGTCCTTCGTGCCGCCCGCCGACCTCGGTCCGGGCGAATACCGCATGATGCAGGAGGACGTGGAACGCTCCCAGGAGTTCCGCAAGTGCATCGAGTGCTTCCTGTGCCAGGACACCTGCCATGTCGTGCGCGACCACGAGGAGAACAAGCAGGTCTTCGCCGGTCCGCGCTTCCTGATGCGGGTGGCGGAGCTGGACATGCACCCGCTGGACGCGGCGGACCAGGCGGGCCTGGACCGCAAGCGCACCGCCCAGGACGAGCACGGCCTCGGCTACTGCAACATCACCAAGTGCTGCACGGAGGTGTGCCCGGAGGGGATCAAGATCACGGACAATGCGCTGATCCCCTTGAAGGAGCGGGCGGTCGACCGCAAGTACGACCCGCTGGTGTGGCTGGGGTCGAAGATCAGGAGGCGTTCTTCGTAGAGTCCGCTTCGGGGGTACGGCCCGGGCGCCCGCTCAGCATCTGCGCCACCAGTCCCGCCATCCACAGCGCGAGGCCCACGCCCGCCTCGTTCCTGTGGGCGAACGGGGAGTCGCTGAGGGGACCGAGGAAGAGGTACGCGGCCATGCCTACGGCGCCCACCAGCGTGCCGTACCCCCACAGCCTCGGCCGCAGGATCCTGCGGCCGGCCCACGGAGGCGACCAGCCCGTCGCCGCCCCGGCGACGCCCATCGCCACGCCTGCCACCACGGCCGCCGCGGCCACCCCCGCCATGACCTCGTGCATACCGGTCATCGTCGCACCAGCTCCAGCACGCACCGGAGGTTGTACTCCGCGATGGCCCGCATCGGCGCCGGGTCCGGGAAGTCGCCGTCGAGAAGACGCAACGGCCCGGCGACGAGGTTGAGATGCATGGCGAGGGTGTACAGGCGCAGACGGGAGTCGTCCAGGCCGGCGACGCCGAGAGCGTCGTAGTGGCGGCCGAACCGGAGCCGCAGGAAGACGTGCTCCCACTCGGCGTCGAAGTACATCAGGCCCTCGACGTCGATCAGCCCGGGGCGGCCGTGCCGGTCCAGCAGGACGTGGTCCGGGCCCAGTTCGCCGTGGACGAAGGTGTGGCGGGCCCGGGGGCGCACCTTCGCGGCGAGGGAGCGCACCCGGTCGTCGAGGCGTTCGCGCACGGCCGCCATGCGGGGCTCCCGGGCGGCGGCCTCCTCGGCGTCGCGCAGTGCGCGGTCCCGTACCAGGGCCTCGCACGAACTGCCGGACGCGCTGCCGCCGCGGTCGACGACGGCCACCTTGCCGAAGCGGGGTGCCGTGCAGGCCCGCATCGCGGTCAGGCCGGCGGAGAGTTCCGCCAGCGGGCGCGCGGCCGCGAGCGGGTCGCGGTGCAGCAGTTCCTCCAGGCTGCCGCCGTCGAGGTCCTCGACGACCGCCGCGTCCCCGGGGAGGAGTGCGCGGGTGGAGTCGGTGAACAGCACGCGGGGCGTGCGGACGCCGACGGCACCGAGGCGGTCGTGGGACGCCGTGAACAAGTCGAGGCCCGAGGCGTGCGAGAAGGGGTCGCAGGGGTCGGCGGGCGGCTCGTCCCAGTAGTCCTCATCGGGTGACCAGACGTAGGCGATGGCGGTGGAGCCGTCCTCCAGGGTGAGGCGGTAGACGCCCTTCTTGCTGCCGCCGCGCAGTCGGGTGACGGTCTCCAGGCGCCGGCCGGCGCCCAGCGCCGCGCGGGCGAGAGGCGCGAGATCGGAGCGGGTGAGAGCCGCTCGGTCGTTCGTCAAGCGGAGACCCGTCCGGCACGGTGTCCGAGGAACTGCAACGCAAAGCCGACGAGCAAGCAGGCCAGGCCGCTGTCGGAGAGGACGCCGTACACGGCGTCGCCGGACATGTTCTCGCTGCACCACGACAGCACCGCCGCCGCTCCGACGAGCAGGCATCCGTAGCCCCACAGCCGCGGCCGCAGGACGCGGCCCCGCTGCCACGGCAGTACCCAGCCGGTCGTCACGGCCGGGACTCCCACACCGGCACAGAGCCCGACGACCACCACCCCTGCGATCAGAGAGATGACATCCATCGAGCCCCCCGCTCCCCCTGGTGTTCCGTCAGCCCCGATGATGCCACCGTCCTCGCCGATCGCCGGATCCACCCTCCGCCCATCGAGCGGCGCATCCCGGTCGCCGAAGCGCCGGATCGGTCATACGCTCCGAAATGTGACGCCGCCCCACCGTCGACGCCGGCCGCGCCGGGCCGTCGCGTATCCAGCCGTGCGGTCGGTTCCTGCTGTGTTCGGGGTGGTATCGGCGCCGCAGCAGACGTCCACCGGCGACCTGGTCCTGCCGCTGATAGCCGGGGTCACCGCCGTGGCCGTGGCGGTGTACGCGTCGGTGCGGCGCAGGCTGCGTGCGAGGACCCGTACGACGCCCGGCGGAGCCTCCCCCACCGTCGTACCGCTCGACGAACTCGACCGGCGGGCGCAGCACTCGCTCATCGAGACCGACGACTGCATACGCGCGAGTCGGGAGGAACTCCGGTGTGCCACAGAGCAGTTGGCGGACGAGGCGATACGGGCGTGCACGGAGGCGGTGGAGTTCGCGGCGGCCGAACTGACGCAGGCCTTCGGGGCCCGGCAACGGTTCGACGACGGGGCGGGCGAGGCGCGGGTGCTGCTGACGGAGATCCTCGGGCGGTGCGGAGCCGCCGGGCGGCGCCTCGACGCGGAGGCACCCGGATGGGACCAGTTGCGGGCGCTGGAGCGGACCGCGGGCGAGGCACTGGCGCATGCCGAGGCACGGTCCAGGGAGGTGGCGGCGCGGATCCCGGAATCGGCCGCGACGACGGCCGGGCTGCGCGAGCGGTACGCCTTGCCTGCGTATCTGCCGGTGGTGGGCCACGACGAACAGGCGAAGGAGCGGCTGGCCTTCGCCACCACCGTCCTCGGCCGAGCGCGGCAGGCCATGGACGCGGGCCGGACGGACGACGCGGTGGCCCTGCTGCGCGCCGGCGAGGCCGCCGTGGAGCAGGCGGCGGTCCTCCTGGACGGCATCGCGCGGCTCGCCGCGGACCTGGCCACGGCGACGGACGCACTCCCCGGGGCCCTGACCGGCATCGAGACCGCGCTGACGCGGGCCCGTGGACTCCTCGGCACGCAGACCGCCCGGGCGATCGCTCACGGGGAGCCGGTGATGGCGGAGGTACGAGGGGCACACGGGCCGAGAGACCCGGTGGGGGCGCTGCGACGGATCGAGCAGGTGGCCCTGGGGCTGGACCGGGCGTTGCACCAGGTACCGGGCGGTTCCGAAGCCCTGACCCGCCTCGAGCGGGCCCTGCTCGTCGCCCGCGGTGCCGTCGGCGCCACCGCGGACTACGTCACCACGCATCGCGGAGCCGTCGGCTGCGAGGCGAGGACCCGGCTCGCGGAGGCGGAGCGGCGACTGCGCGCGGCGGAGAACACGGACGCACCACCCGTCCCGGCTCCGGCCGACGCCCTCGCCGACGCCCGTGAGGCGGACTCACTCGCCCGGCAGGCCAGGCAGTCGGCGGAGAGGGACGTACGGGCGCACGGGACGCCGTACGGCGAGGGCGACTGGGCGGGCGGCGCCGTGCTCGGCGGCATCCTGCTCGACGCCCCTCACCGGACCGCCGACCGACCCGGCCACCCGGGCGACGGTGGTCCCGCGAGCTACGGCGGACCGGGCACACGGGGGCGGCGCGACGGGGGTGAACTCTTCCGGCCGAGACCACCGCAGAGCCCGCTCCCGGACGAGACGAAAGCGTCCTAGTCGCGCGGCACGGCAGCCGCCCATGATCCCCAACATGGTGGAGAGTTGCTGTTTCCGTTCGCCAATCAAGGGAATTACCAAGCGACTTGTGTGATGATGGACGTTCCGACCGGGTGGGATGAAGTCCCCTGGGACAGCCGCGGGTCGACTGCCCGCGCAGCGTGTTCGCAGGGGATGCACGGGGCGATACGGGGGTGCAGTCGGCGTGATCAATCCTGGGCAGATTCCGCAGTTCACGGGTGATCTGGCGCAGTTGGAGAAGGATTACGGTGATCTGAAGTCGGATGCGTCGCATGTGCGGTCCACGGGCCGGGATG
>NZ_JBEYXD010000036.1:0-84589 GCF_040644975.1 Streptomyces sp. NPDC046900
GGTCTGGTCTCCGACCGCACAGCCATGCGGTAATCACCCACCAGCCAACCCTCCAGGCCAGCACGCCCCACCCTCAATCGCGCACCAAGTCGTTAGCGCGGACCAGCTTGCCGCCCTCGATCAGACCGCCGGCGGTCACGATCTCCTCGTGAAGGCGGGTGCCTTCCGAGCCGGTGACCACCTCCCGGCCGTGGGCGATGACAGCCGGGGTGCGCAGGGTCGCGCTGGGGACGACGCGGGCAGTGACCCGGGAGAGCTTCGCGCTGTTGCCGCCGGCCCAGATCTCGGCGCGCAGCAGGCGCAGGCACATCTGCACCAGCCGGTGGCCCAGGTAGAGCAGGACCAGGTCGGTGCGGTCGGCGACCGCGTCGGCATCGAAGGTGATGGGCCGCTCGGCGCCGGTGACCGGGTGGTGCAGGCCGTCGTTGCGGGCATCGGCCCAGGCCCCGGGAAGCTCGGGCAGGCGGAAGCACGCGGCGCGGACTCCCTCGGGCGCCTTGGTCGGTATGAGGTCCTTGCGGTGGGCGAGGGCCAGCCCGGTACGGACGACCCGCTCGACGGTGGCGGGGGAGAGGTTCAGTTCGCTGCGGCTGTCGGCCAGCGCCTCGGTGAGCCGCTGCAGGTCCCGGGCCAGGTCACGTTCGATCTTCAGCACCGCCCGCCCGGATCGGCGGGTGATCTCTGCATCAGCGGTCTGCCAGTCGGCGCGCTTCCCGAGCATTTTCTGCTCGACCTGAGTGGCGATCACTTCGCCGGCGCTGCCGAGGTCCTCGCGGATCTGGTCGACCTTGCGCGCGGCGTGGTGCAGGAAGTACAGCTCGTTCTCCAGCGAGCCCTCGGCGAAGGCACCCGGGTCGGCCTCCGCGCGTTCCCAGCCGGCGGGCACGAAGTGGAACACCTCCACGCGCGAGGCGCGCTGGCCGTGCCGGTCGATGCGGCCGTTGCGTTGCTCGAGCCGGTTGGGGTTCCACGGAATCTCCCAGTGCAGCAGCCGGTGGCAGTACCGCTGCAGGTTGATGCCCTCGCTGGCCGCGTCCGTGGCCAGCAGGATCCTCACCTCACCACCAGGCAGGTGCGGGGACTCCTGGAAGACGTTCTTGACGTGCTCGCGCTCCTTCTCGTCCTGACCGCCGTGAAGCTGGGCGATCCGCTCGGCCGGAACCCCGGCGGCAATCAGCCGCTCATACAGCCACCGCTGGGTGTCGCGGTACTCGGTGAACACGATGACCCGCTGGTCGGACCACTGGCCGCCGGGGCGGACGATCGGGTCGAGCCAGGTCGTGAACGCGCGGAACTTCCCATCCGCCCGGTCCTGCGCGCTCCGCGCCCACGAGCGCAGGCGCTCCAGCAGTTTTCGCTCCTCGGCCGACAGCGGCGCAGCGACCTCACGCACCGCACTGAACGCTTCCGTGGCCGCGGAGGCGAACGCCGCATCGTCCTCGGCGGTCTCCTCCAGCCGGTCGATCAGAGGCCGCAGCACCCGCGTGCCCGCCTCCTCGGCCAACGACGGGCGCGTAGCCAGTCCGAGGGGCCCGTGCTCGCGGGCGTTCATCGTCGCCAGGTGCGCGTCCACCGTCTCGGCGAACGCCTTGGGGGAGGAGAACAGCCGCTTCTTCAGCAGCGTGGTGACGAAGTCCGCGGCGGTACGCTGCGCCGCGCCCGAGGCCGCCTGCCTGCGGCTGGCCGCGTAGGAGGCGAGCATGCCGTGTGCTTCACGTTCGGCGTCGTCGTATCGGACTGGCAGCACTTCGAGGACACGTTCAGGGAAGCGGGGAGTGCCGTCCCAGCGCGGCGGCAGATCACGCTTGAGCCGGCGCACCATGACCTGCGCGAGCTGCTCGGGATTCGGCTTGACGCCGCGAGCGAACCGCTGGTCGTCCAGCAGCTCCAACAGTGCGGTGAACGACTCCAGATAGCCGTTGTGTGGGGTGGCCGACAAGAACAGCCGGTGCTCGCAGTGCGGAGCCAGCTCCCGGATCGCCCGGGTCCGCTGAGAATCCACCGCGTATCGGCCGGTGCCGGACGGCACACAAGTGTGCACCTCGTCGACCACCAGCAGATCGAAGGCCCGCGGATAGTTCGGCACCGGCGGGAGCACCTCGCGCAGCAACCGCATCGGACGCTCCCGTTTGAGCCAGTCGATGCTGACGATCAGCCGCGGGTAATGCGTCCACGGGTTCGCGTACAGGCCGCGGGAGCGGCGCAGTTCCTTGAGCATGCCGGTGTCGACGATGCGGAAGTCCAGGCCGAACTTGTCGCGCATCTCATCCCGCCACTGCACGGTCAGGCCGGCTGGACACACCACGAGCATCGTCCGGGCCCGGTGGCGAAGCATCAGCTCCTGCATCACCAGGCCTGCCTCGA
This sequence comes from Streptomyces sp. NPDC046900, assembly GCF_040644975.1. Classification (NCBI taxonomy): domain Bacteria; kingdom Bacillati; phylum Actinomycetota; class Actinomycetes; order Kitasatosporales; family Streptomycetaceae; genus Streptomyces; species Streptomyces sp. NPDC046900. Next base: position 2,365 of record NZ_JBEYXD010000036.1, read on the forward strand.
CGGTCTTACCGAGACCCACGTCGTCGGCGACGAGGAGATTGGTGCGGGGCATCGACAGCGCCCGCACCACCGGGTCCAACTGGTAGTCCTCGATCTGAATGCCGGAACGGAACGGCGCCTGCAACGCGGTGCGGTCCGCCGAGGCGATGGCACCCCAGCGCACCGCGTCCAAGAACGCATCCAGCCGTTCGGGCTCGTCGAAGCCCCGCTTGGGGGAGGGCAGGACGTGCTGGTCATGGGCGACCGCCCCGTACTCCAGTTCCCAAACCACCCGCAGTTCCTCATCGCGGGCATCGTCCTCAATTGACACCAAAGTGACGACGTGCTGGGGCGGCGTGGTGAACGATGCGGTCGCGTCGCTGGAGGCCACCGTGCTGGCCACGACATCCGAGGCGATCCACTGACGATTGCGGACCGTCACAAGCTGTCCCGGTGCAGGCGCACCGGCGCTGTTGACCTCAACGAGATCAGGCATGCTTCGAAACCCCACCCCTGAAAGACGCCCCGAATCCCGGTAAGAGAACCTCACCGAGTCTCCCCAACAGGGCAGTAGTGTGAAGATCGTAGTGGATTTGTGTAGCCCAGGGCAGGGGGTCTGCCTGGAGATGTGCCGGTGCGGGCGTCCGCACTCTCGACACGGCTCTCACCGCCGCGGTGTGCGCGTCATCGTCTCCACCCTGTGGTCGTTGCGGACGCGGTCTGTGCCATCTGACCACTGTCCTCCACGCCCGCCTCAAGAACCAGGCCGCGACCCGAGGCAAGGCCTTCCGCGCGGGCCGTTCGCTGCCAGGGCGACGAGGGCTGGGAGCGCACCCCGGAGAGCGCGGCTCCGTACCCGGCTGAGGACGCCTTGTCGGCCGCAGACCTGGAGCGTCGGACGAGGATCAAGCGCTTCCCCGTGGGAGAGCAATCGGAGTGGCCCAAGCAATCGGCGCTGTCGAAGAGAAGCGGCGTGCTGCGGTCAATCGCGACAGGAACACCAGCGAGAGCGACGGCTGGCCCGCGCGCGGTAGCCCGGACGGCGACCGTCAGACCCACGGAGTCTGCCGCTCCGCCTCCGTGCCCAACTCGACGGCCTCGGCCCGGCATCGGAACGCCAGCGCGCCCGCATCCTCGCCCGCGGCGACCTCGGCACCGACCTCCTCACCACCGGCGACCCCGACGCGTTCCGCGCCTGGACCGAACGCGTCCGCCCTCTACTCGAGCCGGACACCGAGGCCGTCCCCGACACACTGCGCGAGCTGTACCGGCGGGTGCTCGACGACACCCGCCTGGGGCACCGGTCCCTGCTGCGCCGGATGGCGGCCGACCAGGGGACCGACGCCGCGAGTATGATCCGGCGCCACTCGGCGGACGCCGTGCGGCGCGCGATGAACAGTGGATCGTGGGCCGCATTGATCCGCGACGTCGTGCAGGACTGGTGGCCCGAACAGGCGCCGCGTACCACTGTGACGGTGGGCGACGACATGCGCCAGGAGGACTTCCTCCCGCTGCCCCTCCATCTCGGCGCGCTGCACGAGACGCTGAGGTGGTGCGGTGAGGCGGCCGAGGCAGCCGACGCTCGGATCGCCGTCGAACTGACCGTTCAGAATGACACGCTGCACGTCTGGCTCGGCCTTGACCGGGTCCATGTGCGGTCGGCCTGCGAGGACTTCGCCCGGCTGCTGTCACACACCCTGCCCTACACCGACTGCCTCGTCGCCGACGACCACGTCTTGCTCCGCCTCCACGGTCGGCCTGACACGGAGGTCCTCTCCCCGTCGGCGGCCGCTGGACTGGACGCTTACCTGTCGAGCGCCGACGTGGAACGACGGCAGTATCTGGAAGGGGCCGCGGAGGAGCCCATGGGAGAGAAGCAGCAGGTCTCCTGACACCAAACCCCGACCAGGCCGGGGTTCAGGGTCGGGTTCGCCGCCACCGACAGCGCGCTGCACGTCCGCTGCGGCGCCAGAGCTTCGCCACTTCGGCGATATTCCGGTGGACCCGCCCAGCTCGAGGTGGCGGCGGTGGAACCGTGCGGTTAACCCCGCGTCCACCAAGGCCGCAGAGCCTTCTTTGTTTTTGCTGCCCTTGACCGAAAAGCTGCCCGCTCCAGAGCTCGCGCACCCGGCTACGCAAGGCCCCGGGCCTGTTGCGCTGCCAGATGAGCGTGACCCATCCAGGGGGGCGCAGCGGACTGCTCACAGAGTTGGGCTCCGGGTGACTCAACGGTGCGCTGTGTGGGCCATGATGTGCGTGGGGAGCGCTGCCGTGCGGGTGGCGCTGTAGTGGGGGTGCAGCGTGTTGCAGGAGTTGGGGGAGAAGGATCCGCGTACCTGCGGTGGTTTCCGGCTGTTGGGCCGGTTGGGAGCCGGTGGGATGGGTGTGGTGTATCTAGGCGAGGACGATGCGGGCCGGCAAGCTGCCGTGAAGATCATGCGCTCGGAGTATGCGGATGACGCGGTGTTCAGGGAGCGTTTTCATCGTGAAGCCCGGGCTCTTGCCGCAGTCAGCAGCCCCCACGTGGTCGAGGTAGTGCACCTGCCCACAGCAGGGGAGATGCCGTACCTGGTCACGGAGTACGTTCCCGGAGGCTCCCTCGCCGAGCGCCTGGAGGCCGGCCCCCTGCCCGCAGCGGATGTCGCGCGGCTTGCGGAGGCCTTGGCGCAGGCATTGGAGACGATTCACGCGGCCGGAATCGTCCACCGCGACCTGAAGCCGTCGAACGTGCTGCTGGGCGCGGACGGCCCGAAAGTGATCGACTTCGGCATTGCACAGCTCGCCGACGCCACCGCGGTGACCCGCACCGGCTGGAGGCTGGGCACCCCTGGGTACCTGGCGCCCGAGCAGCTGGCCACCGGAACCGCGGGTCCTGCGGCCGATGTGTTCACATGGGGGCTCGTGGTCGCCTCTGCCGCCCTAGGACGTCACCCCTTCGGTACTGGGCCTGCCGAAGCGCTCGCCTACCGCATCCAGCACACCACACCGGATCTGAGCGGACTTCCGACCCACCTTGTGCGCGCGGTCAGCGCAACCCTTCGCTCCGATCCACGCCAGCGACCCCTGAGCAGGGACCTGCCCCGCCTGCTGCGGGAGCCGGCCCCGCTCACCGCGCCCTACACCCATCCAGGCACTGCCACGCCAGCCGGCCGCGGCATGCGCTGGTGGCACAAGGCCGCTATCACCGCCGCCCTCTCAGGCGCTCTCTCGGCGACGCTGGTCGCCTACGCCCTCTCCCGTCAGTCGCCCGCAGCCGGCCATGCCTTGACACCGTCTGCACCCCCCGTCCGCCACAGTGCTGCTGGCTCCACCGCGCAGGCTCAGGCGGCCGCCTCCACCACACCCACTTCGCCATCAAGGAAGCCGCACGCAGCAACCAGTTCGCTGGCCGGGTCCGCCCCCACGCCGTCTTCGCGCCCTGTCACCCAGGTCAACACCTACACGCCCTGGACGTTCGGCGAGCCCGCTGACGACGTCCGCGTCGTCGCGAGCGCTGACGGCAGCTGCTTCGCCTCCTCCCAGGCGGCCTTCCGCTCCGACGCCTACCGGTGCATCGTCGGCAGCGAACTGAAGGACCCCTGCTTCAGCCCGCCCAATGACCTCAGTCCAGCCGTGCTATGCCCCACCTCCGGCGCCATAGGCAAGGTTTTCAAGATCAAACTTACCGAGGCACTCCCTGATACCAGCGGCATGGATGAACAGCAGCCCTTCCCCTTCAAGATCGTGCTTGCCGATGGACAGGTCTGCGATTCCTATCAGGGGTCCGGCGTCGCCATCGCTGGCAAAACCATGTCCTTCGGATGCCCCCACGGTGATCTCTTCGGCGGGCCCGATCCCGCCAGCAGCACCTGGACCATCGACTACCGTCCCACCGGCGCCAGCAGTTTCCATCCCACGGACATCGCCGTGGTCTATCAGTAAGCACCCCGCGGCCTGCACGGGCCGACGGGACCAGGTGATGGACGCAGCGATGCCCAAGGACCACATCAGCCACTGGGCCTGCCAGGACGCCGGGTACGTCCGCGTGTCTCGACAGGCCGTACCGGGCCCGTCGCTGCGCTCGCTCCGGCTACGCAGCTCAACCTCGCACCAGTGGAACACACCCAACGTCTCTTCGAGACGGACCGTTGGCGACCCGTCAACGCGAGCCGGGATTTTGACTTCGGCGGCGTGCGCCGTTGATGCCAGGTTTGCGGCCGGCCCAACTCGAGCTCGTCGAAGGTCTGCCGGTACCGTGCGTTGGAGACGTCCACCGCGTCTTTGACGTGCCAGGGCGGCGCCGACTGTTGATCAGTGCGGTCAGGGCGGAGAGAGCGGTGGCGAGGGCGCTCCGGATTTCTTCGGTCATGTCCTGCTCCTCCGTGTGTGGCGGAAGGCGTGACGTTGCAGGGCACGGGTCAGGCGGGTCGGGTCTGCATGGTACGGGGCGGACGCGGGCCTTCCGGGTCTCCTGCGTCGCAGTGGCACCAGAACCATCAGTGTGCCCCACGGGTTGGACGGCCGTGCCGATGATGCCACGGTAGGTAATGGCGTGTATCGGCCAATTCTGGTTCATCCACTGCTCGGTTGGCCGCGTGGCTGCAACACTCTGTGGCTGGATGACGGGTGGTCCGCCGTCATATGACGTGGGCTTCGGGGGTGTTGGACGTGGCGGGGCGTTCGGGTCGGTACTACCGCGCAGGGCACTGGGTGAACCGGTCGTCAAGTAAGACGACGCAGGCGAAGAAGTCCGCTACGGGTGTGGTGGTGGTCGGACTGCTCGTGGTAGGGGCCTGGTTGGGTTTGTTTTCGCACGGGTCGGACGCCAGCGGCACGACGCCTCAGCCCTCGCCCACCTCCTCGTCCTCGGCGGGGCGGTGACATCGCACCGCCGTCCTGTCGTCCTACGGCGGTGACGCCCCACGCGTGGCAAGGCGCGCTCATGGTCTGTTGCGCTGCCTTCCCGGCAGGCGCGGCCGCCATCCACGCGAACGGATTGGGGTGTCGCCGGTCGGCGGGGAAGCGGGTGCTAGTTGTTCGGTGGTGCGCAAGTTGTGCCAGGTGACTTTCCACGCCTCGATCCGGTCCGAGGGCAGGCCGCAGGCGGCGAGGTAGAGGGCCATGGTCTTCCAGGTCCGGGGGAGGGTTGTGCGGTTGAGGAGGGTGCTGATGGTGGCGGGGGACATGGGCGGGTCGACCCGCTGGCTGACGGTTTTGATGGTCTGGCCGCTGACTGCGCGCACTTCGCCGAGGGCGTCGAGGAAGGCGCGCGGTGTGTGGCACTGTTCCGGGTCGGGCCACTCCGCTCCTGTAGCGTCAGCGAGAGTGTCGGCCGGTGTGGGCAGGTAGGCCTGATTGTGGGCGAGGATGAGCCGTCCGGCGGTGTTGCGGACACGTTTTTGCGGCTGTGGCAGACTTTGCGCCGCCAGCGTCGTGCGCAGCTGTCGGTAGACCAGGTCCAAGTCCAGGTCTCGGGCCTGGCCGGGGATGCCCTGGCGCAGGATGCGCAGCAACTCGCCGGTAAATGCGGTGTACGTGGCCCCGGGCGGGGCCAAGGCTCGGCCGTTGTCGGGTGCTGCCGCCAGCAGGTAGCTGCCTTCGATCTCGGCCTGGTCCGCCAGCTGATCGCTGCCAGCCATCAGTCCCAGGGCCCGTCCACTCATGCAGCAGTCCAGGACGATGACGAACCGCTGTGCCGGTGAGTCCGTCAGGATTTCGCGCAGGGCCTGGTAGGTGACGCCGGTGTGGCTGCGACCAGAGACCGCATCGGGTAGGCCGAAGAAGAGGTCACCGCGGCTGTCGAGGAGGCCATGCCCGGCAAAGTAGATGAGCAGGGTGTCCTCGGTGAGCTCCGCGGCGTGTTGTACGGCATCCAGCATGGCTGGTGCGGTGGCCGGTTCGGCGACCACCGTGCAGTGGTCGGCCGGCAGACCCCATGAGAGCGGGCTCGTCAGCACGGCTGCTAGCTCGGGCAGGTTGTTGGCCACGGCTGGCAGTGACTCGAGCCGGGTGTAGTGGCTGACACCGACGAGCACGGCCCAGGATATAACCGGATTGGGTAGCGCGCTCACGACGTGGACCGTGGCGTGCTGTCTGCCTGCTCTAGTGCGGCCACGATTCGCCGCACTTCCTCGACCGTCCCCTCTGTCAGACTCACCTCGACAGCACCATGTCGAATCACCACCCGAGTCGGCCGGGGCCGGGTCTGCCGCCATGTGACCAGCGACAACACGAACGACGCCGCGCTCCAGCCGTTGCCGGTCACCAACTCCAGGGCATCAATCAACTGCCCCATGGAACCCGGCTCGGGGGCCTTGCCGGCCAACGAGAGATTCTCCCCGCGCGCCGCTGGCTCGCGCCGCAACCAGCCCTGCAAAGAGCGCAGCTCGGCTTCTTGTTGCCGCACTCCATCGACCCGTACCTGAATTCGCACCCGCTCCCCCTCAACCCACCTGGCGGCTGGACTCGTTGCATCCTGCCCACACCGGCAGGCCCGGGCACCTGCACTGTGAAGACAATTCGTCAGCCTCTTGCCGCCCGGCAGCGGCAGCAGCCTGTGGGCGCAGGCAGCCGGCGTCTGACCCGTCATGGTCGGTGGTTTCCCTGAACGGTTTTGCGTAACGATATGCGCAGTCGTCTTCAAGCGCGCAGCAGAGCGTTTTCGGCGGCGAGCAGAGCTCGGGCCGCCGAGGTCTTTGCGCCGGCGGCGGCGTAGGCGCGGTCGTGGGCGATGTGGAGGGGGGCCTCGGCCTGGCCGTCGACATGGCCGAGGCCGTGAGTGAGGGCGCCTCCAGGATTTCCTGTGGGCCGCGCAGGCAGCCGCCCAGCGATAGGGAGAGTCGCTCGATCCGGCTCTCTTCCAGGTACTGCGGGGGCGGGGGACGCGGCAGCCGTCGGCCGACCGTAGTGATCGTAACCGCCCCGCCGCTGAAGGGAACTGGCGATGAGCGGGTGGTTGGCGCGGGCAGCGCCGGAGCCGCGACACTGAGCGGCTATGACCGCTCATGCTGCAGGGAACGCGCTCGTTGTCGACGCAGACGATCTGACGACTTGCCCAAGCCCTTCGCTGCCTTCGTCCAGCAGCGAGCGACGGAAGCCGATCTGGAAGAGCTGGACCTTTACGTCGACCTCCCCCTCCACGAGCACGAGGACGAGGCGCATCGAATGCTGGCTGGGCATCTGGTCCCGGCCCGGCACTGCACACGCCTTCTCGACCACGAAGCCGAGATGATCCGCTCACAGGGCCTACGGCCGCTCGACCTCGCCCTGGTCCATGAGCGTCTCGACCAGGCCCTCGAGTGCGGGGCTGCTCACCGTGGAACAGTACGCGCTGCTGGCCCGGGAGAACTCCCTCACGCACGGCAGGTGGGTGCGGCCGTGACGGACAGGTGTGCCTCGTCCTGTCGACGGCGCCGCTGGAGCACAACCTGCCAGGCGTTCGCCGCTTCTTCAGCTTCTGGGGCGGCGAGGCCGTCTACTGGCGCTACCACGAAACCCACCCCGAACTTGCCGCAGTGCTGTCCACCATCGGACGACTGGCGCTGGTGACCGCCCTGCTCGACCTGTCCGATCCCACCGCCGACCACCGCATCTTCCCGTCACTGCTCCACGCCTTCGTCGGCAAGGCCCTGGGATACGCTCCCGCCGACGCGGAAGTCTTCTATCGAGCCTCCGTGCCCGGCAACCACGTCGAAAACATCGCCTTCCCTGGCCAACGGGACTACGACCGCTTTCCCCTCCTTCCCCGTTCCTGACGAACTGCTCAAGGCAATAGGGAGTCCGGGTCGATCAGGGGGAGAATCACGGCCGACAGGTCGTCGCCGGCTTCGCTGTGCTGATTCTCGAGGGCGCTGGTTACGGCTGCGGCTGTGGCACCAGCGAGGAGGTCGGCGAGCTGGATTGAGGGGTGAGTGATGGACTCTCCGCGGGCCAGGGAGCGGATAGGCCGACCGGGAATGAGGGAGGAAGGTGTCGCCCCCCAGGTCCGACGCAGTTGGCGGCCCAGAACCTCCAGCGCCTCGTCGGTGAGGGAGCGTTGCTCGTCGGCAAGGACATGGACCGGTCCCAGGCGACCAGCCCAGTAGCGGGCGGCTTGCCCCAGAGCCGGGACCAGCATCTCCAGCATGCCGAACGGCAGGTCATCGTCGTGCAGCAGATCGGCGTGACCGCGGGTGCCGCGCAGTTGGAAGAGGATCTCGGTAACCTCCCGGCGAGTGGAGGCGGCCCAGGCTGCCTCCAACTCCTCATAGAACCGATCCACCGCAGTTTCCGGATCCTTGCGCCCCCGAGCCGAGGCCAGCGCGACGAAGGCGCTCAGCAGCCGTGTGAAGCCTGGGCCCCGCAGCGCGCGTCGTCCTTGCGTGGCGAGCGTGCGGGCCATCCGCTGCACCTGGCCTCCGGCGTAGAGGTCGACCCCGGCAGCATGAGCCTGTTCCTCGAGGAGTAGGTCGATGACCTTCGCCACGACCGCGTACTCCTTGTCGACGAGGTACACCGAGCACCGGCCGGCCAGTGCCCCGCCCGGCCCCCACAGCTCGCGGAGCGCTTCCCGGCGGTCGGGCCGGTCCTTGAAGGGGCGGAACTTCAACTCCGGGGCCTGGCGGGCACCTGCTCTCTCCCGCAACTGCTTGACCACGGGGCCGGCCTGCGCGTCATCGATGGCCACGGACGCGTAGACCAGGTAGCGGTTGCCGTTGAGGAGCTGCTCCCCGTCCCACCCGGACTCGTCGCATGCGATCCACCGCGCCTCATCGGTGTCGGTGGTAGGGGAGGGGTGGCTGAATGCGGTGCCGGGGAGCGGCATGCTCGTGTTGCGCCTTCCTGCGCGGCCTGGGCGGCGTGGTGTGTCGGATCGGCCCGCCCTAAGGGATCTGTCTGCTGATGGCTTTTCAGATCAGGGTCACGGTGCGTTTGAGGTTGTTGCCATACTTCCAGTCGAGCGCGTCGTCGTGCTGCAGTCGGCCGACGACGATGCCGGGAGCGATGCCGACTCTGCGTGCGAAGGCTTCGATCCGGCTGAACGGCATGGGCTTGGCACGTAGTTGCTGGTAGTCGGCGGTGTAGGGGAGGGGGATCAGGGTGTTCGCGGCGAACTCGTTGGCCTCGTCTTCGTCGGGATCCTCGTGGACCTTGGAGGAAGAGAAATTGTCGCTGTCGTCCATGAAGGTCAGGCGCTTGCCGTGTAGGAGGACGTGACCCAGCTCGTGGAAGAAGCTGAACCAGAACTGGTCGTCCTTCTTGAAGCGGTCGCTGAGTGCCACGAGCACCTTCTCCGGGGTGAGCCAGCGGGTCGCACCGGACACCCTGGTCTTGGGTAGCGCTGGGACGAAGACCACCGCGACGCCGACCTCGGCGCATAGCCGTGGGAGATCCTCGATCCAGGTGTCCTGCTCGGCCAGGGTCAGGGCGCGCAGCTTCGGGAGCAGCGCGGTGAGACGGCTCTTGTCGAAGGGGTGGGTGTCCAGTTCCCGGGCGCGGAGCTCGGCCAGGCGCAGCCAGGTGGCCGTGGTGTACTCGTTGGGTTCCAGCACGGTGGATCGGCGGAACGCCGTGCGGTAGCTGCGCCAGACGTCCTCGGCTGTATCGGGGTCGGCGACGCCGAACCAGTCCAGCAGCCTGAGCAGGTTGGCGGGGGTCTTCTCACGGTTGGGGAGGATCTTGAGCTTCACGAGCTCGGCCAGGGGGAAACGGCTGAGCCAGTCGACCCGTGAGGCGAGTGCTTTGCTCTCTTCCTCGCGGGCCTGCTGGGTGCGGTAGGCCGCCTCCAAGGAGTTCCACAGGGTGGCAGGCACGCCGGTGGTGCGCTCGAGCAGGAGCGCGGTGTCGGGGCTGAGCGGTGCGGTGCCCTTGATGACCTGGTTGATGTGCTTGGTGGACAGGCCGGTGCGACGGGCGAGGTCGGCTTGGGGGATGCCGAGTTCGTCCAGGGTGTCCTTGAGGGTCTCCCCGGGGTGGGGGATCGAGTCGGGTGCGTACGCGAGTGGGTCGGCGCCGGGGTTCATCGAGAAGCCTCTCTTCGGATGAGGGGAGGGAGCTCAGGCTGCGGGGCGAGTTGGACGCCGGTGACGAGCAGGGAGCGGACGGCCCACTCGACGAGGTGGCCGTCGGCCATGGGTGGGGGGTCGTCGCGAGGACGCAGGTGCAGGTCCGCGGTCGGGCCGAGGGCTACCAGCAGTCGGCCGTCCGCATGCCCGCGCAGCCGAGCCTGGGGCAGGCGGCGCAGTTCTGCGAGGTGGGCAGCCGCGGCGATCTCCGCCAGGCGGCGCCGCAGCACTGGCGCGACGACGGTACCGAAGCGGCGCGTGCGTATGACGCCGTCGTTGCAGGACCGGGCCAGCTCACCGTCGACGAAGAAGATCTCCACCTATCGCCCCAAGAATCACTTGCGTTTACCCAGTAGGTGCATGCTAGCATCTGGCCAAGATCGAGAAGTTATATGCACCTATTGGGTTCATCAAACTTCATTCTTGCTGGTAGTGCCCATGCACTTCCAGCCCCAGCCCGGCCAAGTGCCGGGAGAAGAGGAGGCGGCGCCATGACGGCGACCACCCACACCCACACCGTCACGATCGAAGTCGATAACGAGCCGCTCCCGGGAGTCCCGCAGCACACGACCCCGAACGAAATCCTGCGCCTGGACGGCATCGACCCGGCCACGCACTACCTCGAGCGCGTCGAGGGCCGCCACCTCAAGTCCTTCAAGGACAAGGGCGACGAGCCGATCACCGTCCACCCGGACCAGAAGTTCGTGTCCCTGTTCACCGGCCCGACCCCCACCTCGTGACCACCGGCCAGCCGCTGTGGGGGCCCGCCGCGCTGCACGCGGGCCTCCTCGCCGCCGGCTACACGCCGCAGCAGACCACCACCCCCGTCGGCGAGTTCGTCGTCTTCGAGTACACCATCGAGGCCGGCCCCCGGGCAGGCACCACGGTCCAGATCGGCCTGCAGGCCATGCAGGACTTCCCCGTCACGCCGCCCGGCGGCCCTCAGGTCAGCCCCCGGCTCGGCCACCCCCACGGCGCCGTCCACCCCTCACCGCTGGGCGGCGAATGGGAGTACTGGAGCCGTCCCGCCACCAACTGGGCCGCCGACCGCAGCGTCCGCGGCTACCTGCGTCACCTGCGGACCCTGTTCGCCCAGCTCGCCCCCGGGGGAACCTCGTGATCACCCGATTCGGCGCGGCGATGCCCACGGACATGGCCCGCCGCCTCACCGACCACCTGACCCGTGCCGACGGCCAGGAGGACTGCTGCTTCGTACTGTGGCGGCCCTCCACCGGCGCGCACCGCACCTCCGCGCTCGTCGTCGACGCCGTTCTGCCTGCTGAAAGCGACCGCATCGTCCACGGCACCGTCGACTTCACCAGCGCCTACTTCCGGCGCGCCGCGCAGCTCGCCGCCGCCCAGAACTGCGGTGTCGGGCTGATCCACTCGCACCCCCGCGGCCACGGCTGGCAGGGGCTCAACCCGGTCGACCATGCCGCCGAGGAAGGCTTCGCCGCCCAGGCCATGGCCCTGACCGGCCTGCCGCTGCTCGGCATGACGTTCAGCGGTGCCGACCACGCTCACAGTGCCCGGATCTGGCAACGCCACGGCCGCCGCCAGTACGAGCCCCTGCACGCGGGAAACGTCCGCGTCGTCGGCCGACAGTTCACCGCCACCTTCAACCCCCGGCTCATGCCGGCCCCGCCCGCCCCCGACACCCAGCTGCGGACCGTCTCCGCATGGGGAGCAACCGTCCAGGAGACCCTGGCCCGCCTCAACATCGGCGTCATCGGCACGGGCTCCGTCGGCATGCCGATCGTCGAGGCGCTCGCCCGCACCGGTATCGGGCAGCTGACCTTGCTCGACTTCGACGCCGTCGAATCCGTCAACCTCGACCGGCTCCTGCACGCGACCCGGAGCGATGCCCAGCTCCACCGGGCCAAGGTCGACCTGGCGGCCGAGGCCGCCCGCCGCGCCGCAACGAACCCGGCATTCCGCGTCGTCGCACTCGAGGCGAGCGTGGTCGAGCCCGACGGCTTCGCCGCCGCGGCCGACTGCGACGTGCTCTTCTCCTGCGTCGACCGTCCCTGGCCCCGCCAGATCCTCAACCTGCTGGCCTACGCCCACCTCATCCCCGTCATCGACGGCGGTGTCAGCGTTACCACGAGCAACGGCCGCATGCGCGGCGCCGAGTGGCGCGGCCACGTCGCGGCCCCGGGCCGAGCCTGCATCGAATGCCTCGGCCAGTACGACCCCGGCCACGTCGCGCTGGAGCGCAGCGGGCTGCTCGACGACCCCGAGTACATCACCGGGCTGCCCACCGACCATGAACTGCGCCGCAAGGAGAACGTCTTCGTGTTCTCCCTGGCCGCGGCGGCAGCACAACTGACCCAGTTCATCACCATGGTCAGCGCCCCCGCGGGCATCGCGGACACGGGGGCCCATCTGTACCACCTGACCACCGGCACCATCGACCACGAGGAGCAGGGGTGCAACCCGAACTGCCCCTACAGCGGGGAGATGCATATTCTCGGCGACGCCGCGCCCGCCGCCGTCGGATCCCACCCGGCGGCCGAGCAAGCCCGCGCTGCCCGGGGCCGCCAGCAGGTCGTGTAGGGCATGCCACGCGGCTACATGCAGCCTCCTCCGTCCACGTGCCAACAGGCGGGGCAGAGGTCCTGGTTGCTCAGGACGTCCCGGAGGCCGCCGTCGGCGTACCGCGACCCCGGCGACGCCCTCGCCTTCGCATGCCTGCTCATGCTGGCCGACCGGGAGGAAGGCGCCCAGTTCTGGCTCCAGTACGCCGCCAGCGGCGGCCAGGCCACCGGTGCCATCTGCCTCTACCTCAAGCACCTACGCCGCGGCGAATGGCGCGACGCCCGCTACTGGGCCAAACAGGTCGAAGCCCTCGAGGACGAACCCTGCCCCAGTACGCCCCGGTGCCCCATGAGGTCGTCAACGCCACACCCGGGCCCGGCGGAGTGGAAGTCCGCCTTGCCCTGCCAGTTGCGGCTGCGGCCGTGCCGGAGGACGCCGTCAGGGAGGCAGTCGAGGACCTGGATGTCGACCAGGTCGACGGTCTTGGCACCATCCCGCAGCCCAGCGCGGAGCTCGCCCGCCAGCTCGAAGACCTCGTCACCGCCGACCACTGAAAGCACCCCTGCAGCCCCGGGCGTCGGATGGGGGAGTCCCCGGTGCCGGGCCGGGGGGAGGGGGAGTGGCCCGGCACCGGGGTGGGGGCCCGCCCCCTGCGTCCGGCCGGGGGCTGCCAGGGCAAGGGGGCGGGGGCTTGAGGAAGCTGCGCGGTCAGGGGCCGGGGAGATCATCCAAGGTGATGACGGTGTAGGCGCGGAGTCTGCGCACCATCTGCGAGGCGAGGAACCAACGCAGTCCTGGATGCCCGTACGGCAGCCGTTCGTCGGCGGCGGTCAGCGCCTGGAGCCCGCCGTCGCCGTACTGGTAGGGGGTGCCGATCACCCCATACAGCGGTGCGCTCTGCACGAGGAACACGGTCGGCCGGCCGTCGAGGTGCGGGCACTGCTCCGCCGCTGCTCGGGCGTGCTGGGGGCAGACCGGGGGCTGCGCGGTACGCACCACCGCCTCCTGCGGCCGCACCTCACCCGGTCCGGCGAGGAAGACGATGCCGTGGCGGGTACGGGCACTCTGGGCGCACACCTGGCAGCGCAGCTGCTCCATGCACTCGCGCTGGCGGGAGGGGTGGACCATCCGCCAGTGCGGCCGCCCGATGGGCAGGCCGTCGGCGCCGATCGTTTGGGAGCAGCGGCCCCACAACACGCCCCGCAGGTCACGGTCCGCCTTGTACTCGTCCCAGTAGCCCAACTGCAGGTGCCCGTCGGGGCCGCGCTGGGTGCGCAGCGACAACAGCAGGTCGGGACGCTCGCCGGCACGGCTGGTGATGTAGGGCACGAGCCGGCTCGTGGCCGGGTTCGCTGCGCTGGCCGTGCTGACGCTCATCGAGGGGTTCCCATCGAGGTGAGGGTGTGAAGAGAGGTGAGGTGTCCGCCCCAGGGCTCGACCTGTCCAGGGACAAGGGCCTGAGGCGGGCGTGTGTGGGCTTCGCCCGCCGCGGCCCCGCTGAGACGGGGCAGCGGAGTGGCCGAAGTGGCGGTGCTGCGGCCTGCGGCCGGGGCGGGGGTGCCGTGCGGCCTTTCCTCGCCGCGGGTTGCGGCCTGTGTTCAACGGGACGGTGGGCTTTTCGTCAGCGGCGGCGAAGCGTGTGGGCGCATCGGGTGTGGATGCGGCCTGCGCAGGCGGCTCCACCGGAGGCACTGACATGCCCGTAGGGCACCGAGTCCTCACGGTCTCTGATCGGCTTGTCGCAGGCCAGGCACATCTCCACGCCGGTCAGCGCCTCGTAGTGGTCACACAACGCCGCCAGGGAGCGCGCGAGCCTCCGGGCGTAGGCCACGGCCCGGTCCGGCCCGTCGCCGGCGGTGGCTCGCAGCTTGGCGCGGGCCTCGCCGATGCAGGCGAGGGCGCAGTACCGGGGCACGTCATCCATGGGCAGTTTCCCGGCCACCTGCTCGACCTCAGGGATGATCAACTGCATGTGGCCACGCAGCAGGCCGGTCAGCTCGGCCAGCCCGTCGCTCTCTGGCGATGTGGCGTCCGGTCCGAGCAGTCGGCCGACGCTCTGGCGCATCGTCTCGATGTCCACCGGCGGCGTTTCGGCTCGCGTATCCAGGAGGCTGTTCATCGGGCGGGACCTGCCGAGCGGTGGACGGGGCAGGCGCAGGGCGGTAGTTGCGTGCTGGGTAACTCGCGCGCGGGCTTGAAGCCGTAGGGCACGGTCACGGTAGCGCGCGGCGGCGTCACGAGGCCTTCGCGTGTGATGGTGTAGACGCGGAGCACCATCTTGGCGCCCGCTGGGCGCTGGGGGCGGGCAGTACCGTTCGTCATGTCGACGCTCCTTGCAGCGTTGGCCACGCCCCGGGACCGTCGTGAGCGGTCGCCGGGGTCTCTTGTGGTCTTCGACCGTAGAAGCGGCGACAGGAGGGTAGGGGCACAGATTGTGCCCCTTACCGTCATGCAGCCAAGAGGCCCAGCTTTACCGCCAGTTGGGACGCCCGTCGGCGCCGGGCCGGGCTCTTCGATTCGGCTTCTTCGAGGATGATCCGCTTTGCGTAGCCGTTGTACTTGATCGTCTCGGGAGCGGCCTCGTGTGCTTGATTCAACGTGGCGAGCGCAACGTCCGGTTGTCCGTCGAGCTGGTAGCCGCGAGCCTCTTCGATGCGGTGACGGGCGCGCCGCGGCCGGGACGGGATCGTGACGGCATCCGCTGCAGCGGCTTGCCGTACGGACTCGCCGCCCTGGTGGAGCTCCACTGCCACGGTGACGGCATGCGCGCCCATGACGGCTCGGGAGAAGGAGGTGACAGGGTGGTAGTAGTCCTGCGGGAGCCGGGCCGCCATCTCACGTGCCCGGTCCCAGTACCGCCACGCCGTACCGGTCTGACCGCGCCGGGCCGCCGTGTATCCGGCCTCGAAGGTCAGCGCACCGCTGATCGCGAGAACGTCGTCGCAGGCGTCGGGCAGGAGCGGTTCCAGATAGGCAAGCGTTTCGAGGTTCACCGCGTCCGCGGCATCGAAGTGCCCAGGGCCGGCGTCCCGGTGTGCTTGAGCCGCCAGCCAGGCGGCAACACCGATGGCGTGCGGGTTCTCGGATTCTTGTGCGGCGACCAGCCCGCGCTCGGCCACCCGCCACAACAAGGGCGCATCGGGCTGGTAGGCCACGAAGAACTGGGTCAGCGAATAGACCTCGGCCAGCACGGCTTGCGCAGCTCTACGGTCCGCGCCGGTCTCGGCCTGCCGTACGGCGAGCTGTGCGTCTGCAATCAGGTCCGGCAGGAGCGCTCCGATCACCTCGCGGTGGTTCGGCGCCGAGTGTCGCGCCGACCAGGCCCGTGCGAGGCGCGCTTGAAGGTGCGCGGCCGGCGGTGCCGCGCGCTGCGTGGTCACCGGAAAGGCGTCGACCGCGGCCTTGACTGGGGCGAGCCGTGGGTGGCCAGGGCCGGTGAACAGGCTGATGTGCATGGATTGGCTGCCGGTGAGATCCGCCAGATCCCGCACGCGGAGCACTTCGGCGATGCGGAGGATCATTTCGAGCTTCGGGGTCCGCAGGCGCCCGGTCTCGACGCTCTTGACCCACGAGCCGGACTTACCGACCAGCCCGCCGAGCTGTTCTCGGGTCATGCCCCTGCGCGTGCGCAAGATCTGCAGGCGTTGGCCGAACACCAACGGGTCAGCGTACGGGTCCGGGGATGCATCTTGAGACATCACGGCTTGGCCCCTCCTAGCACCTTTGTCACTGCCAGAGTAGGCGGCAGGTCCGGTCTCGGGTGAGATTCCCTACGGGCGCCCCTCATCCTGCACGTCATCGCGCGGATCGGATGGCGCGTTTCCTGCACGACGACGCTCTTCGTTTCGATCGGCGCCGTCCAGCGGTTCGTCCAGGGGGGCCACCTTTCCTGGTCTTAGGTCTTGTCGTTTCCGCCTCGCAGGGATGACAGGACCAGGCGGCCGTAGCGTGTGGTGAGGACTGCTGCTGTGGCGGCGATGGATAGTCCGAGGGCGATGAGCAGGTGTGTTGCGGAGTTGTCGCCGAGGACCTGCAGGATGCTCAGCGCGGTGCCGAGGGGTAGGCCGAGGATGGTGAGGACGCCGAGGGCTCCGCTGATTTGCTGGCTTTCCTGTGTCTGGACGAGCCTGCTGTAGTCGGCGGCTTCGGCCAGGATCTCGTTGAAGCGGGCGGGTAGCCGGTGCTGGTTTTGGAAGGCGAGGAGCAGATCGTTTGCCGGGCCGTGGGCGGTGAGGTGTTGTCGCCAGTAGGTGCTGCGGAAGACGGCGATGTTCCTCTCCAGTGTGGCGACGCGGCGTGCCAGCTGTGAGGAGGTGAATACCTCGGAGAGTTCGTCGGTGAGTTCGTCGATGTGGTCGCGCTGGAGGGAGCCAAGGAGCAGGGCGTCGAGATAGACGGTACGGGAGTGCAGTGCCCCGAACTCGAAGAAGTCGCCTGCACCGGTGTCGGTCCGGTGGCCGAGGAAGGCGGCCCCTTGACGCAGCACCAGGGCGCTCCAGTCCGCCGAGATTCTCACCGTGTCCTTGAGTTGTTCGCTGGCCGTCTCCGGTGGGAGGGGGAAGTCCTCCGGTGTGGAGCGTGAGGCCAGTTGCCACAGCCAGCGGTCCGCGGTGGCGGGCAGTGCCCTTTCGGGGCCTGTGCGGAGGGCGGGGGAGTGCTGTGCCGTCGGGGTGATGAAGGCGATGGTGTAGGGCCGGGCTATGGCGAAGGGCGCGTCCGGGTCGCGGACGTCGGCGTTGCCGGCGAGAAGGCCGACCGGGTCGAAGGGCCCGGAGAGCGGTTCGTTGTCCGGGTCGGGTCGTCGCAGGGCTCGTAGTACGGGCAGCAGCGGTCTTTCGACGCTGAAGTGGAGGACGGCGAGGGCGTGTTCGGGATCGCGAGCGGTGGCCGCTCGGAGAAGTTCCATGCCGAGCAGGTGCATCCCGTCATGCTTGACGTCCAGGGGCAAGTGCCAGCGCCGCGGTCGTCCCGGCGCCCCGTAGAGCGCGCGGGCGGAGGCGGGTGCAAAGTAGGTGGCCCGTGTCTGAGCATCGGTGCGGCGACTGCCCAGTTCGAACGGGAAGGGCCCTTCGGGCCAGTTGGGCAGGCGCAGCAGTCGCACGGGCAGCACGACGGTCAGCTCCTGGCGCGCCCCGGTGACGTTCTCCAGCAGGGGAACCTGGTGGGCGGTCACCGGTAGTACTCGGCCGGGTCGGGCTGGTCGAGTCGAATGACGAACTCCGCCCGGTCGGGGCTTTGGGCGCTGACATGGAAGCGGACGCGTTCGCCCGTGCGGATGGTCCGGAACCCCTCGGTCACGATCTGCCGGTAGTCGAAGGTGTAGTACCGCTCGTCTTCGTCGTCCCGGACGACGTAGGAGCCGATCGCACCGTTCGGCCCGCCGCCGTTGGGGCGCCTGTCGACGATGGTTCCGTGACGCGGCCCGCTGCCGCTCATGCTGTCGTCTCCTTGGCCTGGGACGTGTCGATGTCCTGCACGCACCGGAAGCCGACCGCGTTGCTCCCGCCGCGCTTGCGGTAGATGCCTTTGGTGCTGGTCTGCACCGCACGCATCGGGTTGTCGTAGCTGCCGCCGCAGATGACGGCCTCGCCGGGATCGTCCAGGCTGGTGGAGGTCCATTCCCAGCAGTTGCCCACCATGTCGATGACACCGAAGGGAGAGCGGTTGCCGGGCCGTTCGTCGATGCGGGTCACCCCGGCCCGCCGAATGGCGTCGCCCGCGAAGTGGCGATACCACGCCTGATACGTCACGACAGGCCGACCGACCCATGTGTCGGCGCAGTTGACCCGCGCGCTGTCGGATGTGTCGCCCCAGGGGAAAAGCCGCCCGTCGGTGCCCCGCGCGGCGGCCTCCCATTCCAGACAGGTCGGCAGCCGCTTGCCTTCGAACGCGGCAAACGCGTACGCACTCCACCAGTTGACGCAGATCGCCGGGTGGGCGGCGTAGCGCGGATTCTCGTAGTAGTCGGGCCGCGTCAGCCGGTCGGTCCAGGGACGGTGTGTGACCTCGGCCGGCTGGTCGGGGTGGTCCCACGGCGATCTGCCGTCCGCGTCGAGGGTGTCGAGGAAGCGGCGGTAGCGGGCGACGGTCACCGCATGGCGGTCGAAGCGCACGGGGCGCCCTATGCGGCGGATCAGCAGCCGTTCAGCCGGACCGATCAGGTACGCTCCGGCGGGCAGCACGCAGTCATCGCTGTCCCCGCCGCCGGGCATTGCGGCGAGGAAGGCGCGCACCTGCTCCGTGAGGAAGGCTCCGCCGGGAAGGCCGGCTGTCAGGTCCCGGTTCGCCGGATCGGCCAGAAACCTGGCGGCCAGTAGTTCCTGGTATGCCGTGTGCGCGAAGGCGACGTGATCGGGGCCGGCGGGGCGCAGCAGCGGTGCCAGGACACAGGCGTCGAGAGCGAGGCGGCCGTCCGTGAAGGCGTCGGCCCCCAACTGCCGGTGCACATCGAGCAGGGAGAACACGGTGCGGTCGGTGAGGAAAGCCTGTCCGAACGCTGCGGGCAGCCGCTGCTCCAGATCGCCCCGCCCCCGCTCGGCCAGCGTCCGCGTGATGTGAGCGCCGAGGATGTCCGCGAGTGGCTTGTTCTCAGGGAGGTTCAGGGTTGTGGTGAGGTGCTTCTCCAGTGGGGTTGCCTCGGGGTCGGCCAGGCGTACGACATGGAAGTGCGGCACCCGTGACGGGTCGACGCCGTTCGCGTACATCTGCTCGACCAACTGCTCCGAGCGGCCCGCGCCGCTGTCCAGCAGCTGACGTACCTGCGGCGAGTCCGCGAGGAAGGACACCCGAGAACTCATGACGACCGCCGACTCGGCGGACAGGACGGCCGCGAGATCGGTGAAGAGCCGCAGGAAACCGGCAGGGCTTGATTCCTCGACGCCCTCGTCGACGGCATCCAACACGCACAAAGCCGTCCCCGAACGGATCAGGTAAAGGAAGAGGTCGTATGCGCGCGAGCGGTCCGACGTCATGGCGGGCGCGAGGAGACGGCCCGCGTACTCGGAGAACGGTTCGTCCTTCGGTTTGAGACCGAGATCGAAGTAGAAGCGAAAGCGCCGGATCTCCGCATCGGCGGCCAGCGAGCGCAGGAGCGTGCTCTTTCCGCTCCCCGGACGCCCGGTGACCAGCACGTTCGCACTGCCCCGCGCCAGACGCGTCACGAGCTCCGCCGCGTCGCCAAACTGCTCCACCGTCGACTCGCCGGTGCGTGGGTCGGTGGTCAGTGCCGCCGCGGCGACAGGGGCCCTCATCTCCGCCGGGGTGGCACTGGAGGTGAGATCGGCGAGGTGGGCGTCGATATTGACGATGGTGTCGACGAAACCGTTGTACCGCACGATCCGGAAGTCCAACCCCAGCATCTGGTGGAGCGCGCCCGGCGCCGCACCGCCGTCGTCGTCCAGGACGACGAACCGGGTGAGCTTGGGCAGCCGGGTGCGTAACAGTTCTCCACCGCTGGCGGCAAGGACGGTGCTCAGGTCGTCGGCATCACGGGAGAGCATCAGCTCCACGTACTCCAGCCGCATCCCCGACTCGCGACAAAACAGCTGATACACGGTGTCCGGGCTGAGGACGAACCGCTTCGCCTGCCGGTAGCCGAGAGTGACGTACAGCCCGGCAAGGAACTCGCAGCGACGCGCCACCTCGGGTGCCAAGTCGGGCTCGCCACCGAGAAGGGCCGCACTCCCGGTGCCGGTGAACCAGACCAGCACGTCCACGAGCCGGCGGACCGCCAGCAGCCCGTCCTCGTCACTGATGTCGTACCCGTCGTGTGTCGACCGGTTGCGCAGCCGTCGAATGTCCTCGAGCCCATCCACGACCGTGCTGCTGCGGATATACGGGCGGCACCGCTTGACCAGATCGTTCAGGGCCTTCGTCGACGGGTCACCTTCGACGCCATGGTGGCGCCACAGCTCCTTGAGCAGCTTCTCGGTCAGCTTCCCCACCAGGGCAACCGCGTTCTCCGGATAGCCGTCGTTGAGGGACCGTAACGGCCGTTCCAGATCAAGCCCCAGCCGATCGGCGATCCGCGAATGGTCGTCGAGTTCACTCCGCAAGCGCCGCAGCCGTTCGTCGACCATGGTACTCACGCGGGCTCCCCTCGTCGCCGGCCGAGGACGAACGCGAACCGGTCCGGAAACACCAACACGGGCTCCGGATGAGCGACTCGCATCTCCTCGATCCCCTTCTCGATCTCGCTGTCGCTGAAGGTGGACAGCAGCGACATGTAGCGGGCGCGCACCATGCCGAAGTACTTCTCCCGCTCGATGCGCAGCTCATGCTCGACATAGTCGAGACCGGCTTCCAGCCCGGCGGCTCGCAAGTGCCCCTCCATAACGGCCGGATCGGGCTGCAGCTCCTCGAACCGCGTCAGGGCCGCCTGGAACAGCGGGTACTGGATGCTGGCCGGCAGCATCACCACCAGCAGCCGGCCCCCGGGCGCCAGCCGGCCGGCCAGACCACCCAGCGTGTGCGTCGGATCGGTCACGTGGTGCACCGACTCTTTCAGCCACATCGCATCGAGCTGCTCGTAGGGCAGACGGGTGCGTCCTTCGGCGATGTCCTCGGCGGACGCAACGATCGGAGTCAGCAGGGCCGGAGGTGGCGTCCCGAGCTGGCGCAGCATTGCCTCGGAAGGATCGACGCACACAATGGGATGACGGGGCCCAAGCTGCTGGGCCACTTCCCTGGCGAACAGGCCCGTCCCGCAGCCGACGTCGGCGATCCGGTCCATGGGGCCCAGCTGCAGAGCCTGGACGATCCGGCCGGACATCCAGGGAACGTAGTTAGGGCCGTAGACCCAGTGCTCGTCGTACTCGGCCGCCAACTCCTCGTAGTGCCCCCGCACGTCCCGCCGCTCCACGATCCCCCTCGCACCCCTCACCTGTGCCGTTTGTGCCGCACAGGGCACAGTGCAGGCTATCGCGGGTACCTGCGCGGCAACAGTCTGTAACCGGACGGTCGTTGGGCTTGATCGACTCACCGCAGGCGCGTGTGAACACGCGGACATGAGACGAACGCGTGCACCACTTCACGCCATGCAGCCGGATGGTGCGTCGCGAGTTCGAGGTCCGATTGGTTGCCGCGGCAACGGAAGCCAGCCCGCTCTTGAGTAGAGATACCTCGGCATAGCCACGAGTCCTTCAGTGACGTGGTCCGCACACCTCGGCCACGAACCGGATAGACCATCCGTATTCGCTGCTGATTGGTCGTCTGCCTTGCCCGGTCGGCTGTTTTGGGTAACCGCTCGTGAGAGTGTGATGACAGTTCATCGACAAGATCTGGGGAGGGCTGCGACGCGTGGCCGGGGGACCGAGGAAAGCTCCAGTGACGTTCACCCGCGCCCACCGCATTTTGATCGCGGTGGTCGTGACCGGTGCGGCCATCATCGCCGGGATCGGGTTCGTAGGTTCGTACGCGGCCGTCCGTGAACTAGCCGTCAAGAAAGGCTTCGGGAATTTCAGTTACGTCTTCCCGATCGGCATCGACGCGGGTATCTGCGTCCTACTGGCCCTGGACCTGCTGCTGACCTGGATCCGCATCCCCTTCCCCCTGCTGCGCCAGATGGCCTGGCTGCTGACGACGGCAACGATCGCGTTCAACGGCGCGGCCGCCTGGCCCGACCCGCTGGGCGTCGGCATGCACGCGATCATCCCGGTCCTGTTCGTCGTTGCCATCGAGGCCGCCCGCCATGCGATTGGCCGCATAGCCGACATCACCGCCGACAAGCACATGGAAGGCGTCCGCCTCACCCGCTGGCTGCTCTCCCCGATCCCGACGTTCCTGCTGTGGCGGCGGATGAAGCTGTGGGAGCTGCGCTCCTACGACCAGGTCATCAAGTTCGAACAGGAACGCCGTGTTTACCAGGCCAGTCTCCGCTCCCGCTTCGGCCGCGCCTGGCGTCGCAAGGCCCCGGTGGAGTCGCTGATGCCTCTGCGTCTGGCCCGCTACGGCGTACCCCTGGCCCAGACGGCCCCGGCCGGCCTGGCCGCCGCCGGTATCGACGAGCAGCCAATCCAGTTCACCGTCGAGCGGACCCCGGTACCGGCGCAGCGGCAAAGCCCCGAACTCGAGGCCGTCGAGCAAGAGAAGGGGCCTGCGCAGCTGAGTGCCGAGCCTCAGCCGACGAACCAGGCGCCGCCCGCGGAACGCAGCCGGTCGCACGAACCAGAGGTGGAAGACGATGGGGACGCCCGACACCTCGCCGACGCCTACCAGGCCTGGCGCGCCGCCTTCGGGTCCGAGCCCACAAGCGCGCAGTTCGCTCTCTGGCTCCAGGACCAGTACGGCATCGCCACCGCAGCCGGCGGACCACTGTCGGATGAGCAACTGGAGCCCCTGCTGCAAGTCCTGGGGCAACGCAACGCGCCGTCGGTCGAGGCTGGGACCGAGCCCGAAGACAGGCAAGATGCGGACGGATTGACGTTGAGCGACTACTTCTACAACGCCTGGCTCGCGTACGCCCGGGAGAAGGGCTCCTACCCCGATGCGGCCGCCCTTGCCCAGTACATCTACCAGCGCGACGGCATCAGGGGCGCCCGCGGCCAGCCGGTCACCGCAGCCGAACTGCAGGACTACGTCGCCGAATTTCATGACCGCGAGTACGACATCGGCGGCCCGGAGATCGTTCCGCCTGCCGAGGACGAAGCGGACATCGATCCCAGCGAGCAGGCGCGGGGTGAGCCCCTGCCGGATCGGGAGGGTGAGCAGGAGACGGCGGCCGCCGGCGCCCGGGCTGCCCAGGGGCAGCGCGGGCCGAGGATCGACGCCAAGGTCGACGAGCAGCCCCCGCCGCAGGATCCTGCTGGGGGAGGCGACCTGACCGTCGTCGACCGCTACTACCTCGTGTGGATGGAGTATCAGGCTCAGCACGGCGGCGAACCTGGTGCCGATGAGCTGTCCGCCTTCCTGGCCAAGAAGGGCATGTTCGGCCGGGGAGGCAAGCCCGTCGCCCCGTCCACGCTGCGCCGCTACCCCCTCCAGTTCCGCATCTACAACGTGTGGGCGGAGCACCGCGTGCGCACCGAAGCGCCTTCGGCGGATGCCGTTGCGCAGGACTGCACGGATCGCGGGATCACCGGCCAGTACAACAAGCCGATCACCCCGGCCCAGATCGGCGAACAGACCGAAGACTTCGCGCGGCGCTGGCACGCGCTCACCCGATATCACACCGAGGCTCAGCAGTAGGCATCGTCCGGGCCGATTGTGCATCGGAGCCCCGACAGCCCCCGGCAGGATGCACAATCAGTAAAACTTCTGATCAGACACCCAATGTGCAGCCACAGTGATCACTGCGCAGGACCTGCGCACCCCGCGACGGCCTGCGCACCGCGCCTTTGCGCAGTGCGCAGCATCGCCCCCGAACCGATGAGGAGGACCCATGCGCGCGCTGCGCATCTCCTCCGCACAACAGTCAACGGAACTCGACCTGCCCGAGACCGGTGCGGATCCGCGATCCAGGAGCACATCGGAGCGACCAGCGCGGTTGATCAAGGCGTGTACCACCCGCGGGCACTCCTGCACATCCACGGAAACGGACACGGGAGCGGACTTGCGCAGAGCATCGCCGTCTGGGCCCTGGCGAGGCATGGCCCTGTACCCGATCCACGGGCCGGTCGTTGTCACTGAACGCCTCAGGACGCGGAAGCGACTGCCCTGGACGATAGCCTGGCCCAGCACGCGCACACGGTTACGCAGACCGTACGGGGAACACTGGGGGAGTGGCGTACGCGGCCGCCTGTGTCCAACGAGGCGGCCCTGAGCGGGCTGCTCGCCTACGCGACTCGGGACGTGGCCCCCAGCTAAGTCGCACGTGACCCTGCGTACCCACGTCTATAGGGCCTTGCGCACCGGCGTGCCCGAGTCACCCAGGAGCTCGTTGATGAGCTGCGTGGTCTCCATCTCCAGTGAGCAGTCCATCGCCCGGTTGACCTGTTGCACGCGGGTGATCGCGGTGTGCAGCCCCGACCGGTTCCCGCGCGCAGCTTCAAGACGCATCCAGTCCCGGTACAACAGCTCTGCGGTGTCGTCGACGTCGAGACCGGTCGCGACGGCCTGGCGCGCGGCGTTGAGGTCGTGGTGAGGGCCCGGCGGGATGCGGTGGGTGGCAACGGTGTGTGCGACGTCGATGATCCGCGTGGTCATTTCCTGCTGGTAGGGCTCGGCCCAGGGCAGCGGTCGGCCGCCGAACGGTTTGCCCCGCACCAGCATCAACGCCTTCTCCAGGTCGTTCAGGCCGGACGGGCCCAGTGGCAGGGCGTGTTCGGCGAGCTGTAGGAAGCGGCTCCAGTCGCATCGGACGCTGGCAGCGAGCCGGTAGGGGTCCTCGCCCGCCTTGCGGCGCGGTACGTAGGGGTTGCCGGACGTATCGCTGCCCAGACAGCTGCGCAGGCCCTGCATCCGCGCGTTGAGGGTGCTCGTCGACCAGGGGCTGACGGGATCCATGTCGGCGCACAGGACATCGGCGCTGCGCCTGGGCCGGAAATACAACAGGGCGGCGAGCTGGGCCATCTTCGGGCCGTGGCCGGTACTGTCCACGCCCGTCACCTCAACCGGCCCGAGGACTCGGATCTCCGGGGCGTGCAGATCGTGTGCCTCGCCCTCTTCCGCCGCCGGCCCCTCGGGCTCGGCGGTCGCCGGTCCGTCATCCTGTGCAGCCTCTGCCATGTCGGGGGAGTCCGCGTCAGATGGCGCTGTGGCCGGGGGCACCGTTGTCTCGGTGACGGGGCCGGCTTCCTTGTCGTGGGGGGTTGACGGCGAGGCGGGGGAGAGGAGACGGAGTCCGGACGGATGGGTGTTAGCGGCGAGCAAGGCCGGGAAGGCCTCACCGCTGGCGTCCGGTGCGGTGGCCGGGATCGCGGCAGCGGGGGGCGCGGGCACGATGGACTCCTCCGGCGATGCCTGTTCGGGCTGGTGCATGCTGTCGAGTTCGTCGGGGACGTCCTGCCAGGGGCCCTCGGCCGGGTGGGACGGCTGCCCGGACACCTTCAGCGCTGTGGTGATCTGCAGGTAGGCCGCGTGCTCCAGGCGCTGCACTGTGATGTCGGTGCCGGCGTAGTCGAGGGTTTGCGGGTCACTGAGGGAAGCGTTGAGGACCTCCGCTGCAGGGAAGTGAACGGCTGCCGTACTCGCCGGGGCGATCAGCGTGACGGGTACCACCCCTGCCCGGTCGATGATGTCGGCGAACTGCCAGGCCGCCTCCTCGTCCAAGGAGGACGCGCACAGCAGCAGATACGGCTGATGCTGGGTTTCGGGCATCTGGTGCGCTTCCAGCAGGCGTTCGCTCAGATCGCGCAGAGCGTGCGCAGCCTGACGCATGTGGGCGATCCGCGCGGTGGGCAGCAGTTGCGGCAGGTCCTCGCCGAACCCGACGGTTATGACTTCGACTTCGGCCGCCCATGGACTCATCCCGAGTTCGAGGGCGAGCGAGGTGCACACTTCGGTGATGTGGACCGGGTTGCCGTCCAGGAGCAGCGCGGGCAGTGCGACGAGGTTGAGTAGCAGAAGGTCGCCCGCCTCGGTGCTGCCGATCGTGACCAGCCCCGGATACGGGGCCGGCACGTCGCGCGCGGCCTCCTCGTCCAGGAGTGCAGCGTCAGCGGGCAGGGCCCACCAGCCGCCCTGTCCGGTGGTGAAGGGCGGCACTGGATCCTGGGCGAGGTCCTCGGGAAGCACCTTTACCGTGCGGGTTCCGACGCGCGCGGCGCGCAGCGGCGGCAGGGCCACATCTTCCTGCTGCTGAGCCACCTGGTGGGCCAGAGTCCGCAACGCCGCGTCAAGGCGGACAGCGCCGCCGGGCTCAGCGGCCGCCGCAAGCTGGGCCTCGGCTGTGGAGGTCTCCGGCGCGATGGCGATCTTCTCGCCGGGCTGGCGGCGGCGGCGCTGCAACGTCCTGCGCAGGGCGAGGGCGCCGGTGATGGCGGCTGCCAGCAGTGCGCCGGCGCCGAGCACGATCCGCAGGTTCAGCAGGCTGTTGCTGGCCGAGGCCGCCTCCGGGGTCTCGGGCGCCAGGGGGGCGGGGGAGGAGGCAGGAGAGCCGGACGACGCCGACTCCGACATCGATGGAGAGGCGCTCGCGCTGGACTCCGCCCTCGAGGACGCGGATGGAGAGGATGGGTCCTGCCCGGGCTGCTCGACAGGGCGACTGGACGGTGCGCCGGGAGCCGACGACTCTGGTGCCGGCGCCGTGGTTCGGCTCGGCACGGGTGCCTGTGCATCCCCGTGGCCATCGCCCGGCTGCTCGCCGGCGGCACTCGGGGTGGTGGCCGGGGGAGTGGTCGCCTGGCCACTCGGCTCCTCACCCTGGTTGCAGCCTTGGGGATGCTGGACGGGTCGCGCCTCGGGCACTGTGACCTGCTGCCCCGCGAAAATCACGTCCGGGTTGGTGATCTCGGGCAGGCCTTCGGGCTGTGGCTCGCCCCGGCTGGCCTTAAACAGTTTTGGCCATGCGTCGCCGTCGCCGAGTTCTCTCTCCGCGATCTTCGACAGGTAGTCGCCCGAGCGCACCGTGACGACATGCTCACCCGTCTCGGCGGCAACAGGCGCGTCGGCACCCAGCTGCGTGCGGATGCCTGCTGCGGCCGCGGCCGTATGAGGCATCTGAAGCTGCCAGCCGGACTTCAGAAAGCTGTTCGCGCGGAAGACCGTGCCGTCGGCCATGGTCCGGCCCTCGTTCAGGTCGGCGATCTCCCGCCACCGCTCGCCGTCCCCCAACTCCCGCTCAGCGATGCTCCACAGGCTCTCCGCCGGCCGCGTCTCGCGCACCGTGTACGTACGCGAGGCCGTTGTGCTCGGGGACGTAGGGGAAGCCTGGTCGGCGTCAGCGGCGAACTGCGAGGCCTGGGCCGCCTGGCCGGATGCGAGGGCAACCGCGGTGGCAGGGGCGGCCTGCGCATCGGAAGCCAGGGCCGAGGTCGTGGGCAGCAGTACCAGAATGCTGCCGATCAGCAGGGCCGCGGCGCGTTGCGAGGCAACCATCCCTCGAGGCGCGTGCCAAGTCCGGCCCCGCAGCTGTGCGAGCAGCTCGCGTATGGCACAGACCGTGAACTGGGCCCATCCGATCCATCCCACGCAGGCGAGCAACAGCAGAAACGCCCCACCCGTGTCCTGCCGGTTCAGCAGGTGGGTCAGGTCGTCGTGGGTGGCAGCCCAGATGACCGGGGTTGCCCAGGCCAGCAGAAGCGGCAGCCCGCCGACTGCGGCGGCCAGCACGAGCAGGCTCAGCACGGCCTTGAGGACCCGTACCACGGAGGGGCCGGCCGCTGCAGCGGGGGAGCGGGTGGTGGTGCGCATCAGAATCCTTCGGGAGCGGTGACACCATGCAGGAGGGTGGCCTTGCCATGGCCGGACACCAGCAGCGAGCCGATCCCGACCACCGACAGGAACTTCGTGTCGTACGAGCCGGTGACCGTGACGTTGAGGGTCTTGCCGTCCCCGGACACGCTGACGGTGCCGGTGGCGCCGGCGGAGCTCAGGTAGGCCTGCGCGGCAGCGGCCGCCGCCTGCGGATCGACGACGATTGCCGTGCCGGTGATGGCGTCGGCGGGGTCGATGGCCTGCCCGCCCGCCCGGGCGGCCTCGCCGGCGACGTAGTCGGCGCGCTCGGTGGCGCGCATCTTGCTGCCCCCGTCTACCGCGAGGCCGATGATGCCGATCAGCGCGAAGACGCACACGGCGACGAACACGGTGACGCCTCCCCGGTCGTCGCATCGTGCCCGCAGGATCCGACGCCAGATCATCCATCCCCCCGCCTGCCTGTACTGGTCCACCACCGATGTCGCCGTCGACGTGAGCGTCTTAGCGCCGGGCACGCCCGGAAGCAGGAGGTCGGACAGATTGACCGTGCAGGTCACGGTCGCGGTGACCGTGCCGACCTGCCCCACCGGCACATTGAGACCGCCGGTGTTGATGGTGACGCTGGTCGACACGCAGGTGATGCCCTGGTCGTCGAGGGAGTCGGCAGCCGCCGACCGCGCGGCACTCTGGGCGGCCGCCGCTGTGCGGTGGATGGACGCTTCCCTCGCTGCGTCCTCGGCGGCAGAGTCGATCTTCGCGCCGGAGGTGACGATCCTGCCCCCGGCGATCGCCAGACACAGGAACATGATCAGCGACGGGAGGATGATGGCTGCCTCGACCGCGGCACTGCCCTCATCGCTACGAAGCCTGCGAGTCCAGCGGGCCATGTCTCGCACGTCATTCACTCCCCCCATGCGTCCAACGTTCCACCGGCCCGGACGCCGACTGGCTGACGTGCAGTCCCGACACACCGGGGATCATCGATAGGGCCGTGCCGGATACCTGGACCCGTACACGCTGCCCATTGCTGCTCGCGGAGACGCTGTAGCCGCGCAGACTGTCACCCGCGGTGCGCTCCAGCACGTCCCGCGCCTGGGACTCACCGGCGGCCGGGCTCGACTGATAGGAGCGGGCCGCGCTGGCGCCTTCGCGGGCGGCGGTCAAGGCGATCTGGCGGGCGTAGTACCACATGGAGGCCTGGACGACGGCCACCGTGGCGAGCAGCACGAACGGGAAGATGATCGCCATTTGGATGCTGGTGTCCCCGCGGTCGTCCCGCCATCTGTGCCCCTGCCACCAGTCCTTCAGCCGCTTGGGACGACGCATCACAGGCCGTTGAGCATGCCGTTGTACTTGGAGATCACGACGGCGATGGTCCCTGCGATCAGGACGGCACCGGTGACAGCGGCCACCCAGATGATGACGGTCGTGGTGGAGATGTCACCGCGGTCCGGCCGGTGGGCGGCCTCCTCAAGACCCTCCTGAACTCTGGTGGTCAACCGGAGGACCGCACGATTCGCGTGCGCCCAGGTGCGGGCTGCGGTGTGCTTCATGTTCCATACCTCTCTGGAGCTGAACGAGTCGGTGTTTTTCAGACGGTGAGCATGCGGATCACGGCGGGGAACGCCATCAGCAGCATCACCAAGATCGCCAAGAGGGCCCCCGGAGCGGTCATCTTCTCGCTGGCCGCGTTCGCCTCCGCGGCCTGATCGGCCAGCAGTTCGGCATTCAGCGCCGAAGTGCGAGCCCGCAGCGCCTTGTAGACGGCGGCACCATCGGTCGCTGAGCTGCGCATGATGTCGGCGACGTCGGTAAGGACGGGCAGGTCGTACTCGGCGGACAGTTCCGCTAGGGCTTGATAGGGCGGGATCTTCTCCAGCCGGGCGCGCCGCAGGGCGCTTTGCAGATAGAGGAAGGGCCAGCCCTCGCCGACCTCGGCCGCTTTCTCCAGGGCCTCGGCGGGGCCGGCGTCGGCGGCCCGCTTGAGCGCGACCAGGTCGAGGTAGGCGGACAGGGCGTGCGTGAACTCCTCCCGTGCCCGCTTGGCCTGGTCTCGCACGGAGAGATCGGGCGTGATGAACAGCAGGGCCGCGACGAGAAGTCCGACGCCAGGGGGCACGTAGAAGGGCAGGCCCATGCCCGCGATGATCCACGGGATGGTCGCGATGACCGGGCACAGCAGCCCCAGCGCGGCGAGCGCGGTCTTCTTGAGCATGAACTCGCCCGGCCCCAGCCCGAGCAGGGCCAGGTTGGTGGTGGGGACCCTCACGCCCGGAAGCCGCTCGAGGCGGGCCAGCAGCCACCGGCCCCACACCTCCTCCCGGTCCAGCTCCCGGTCGGGCATCGTCGAGGCAGCCGGGGTACTGCGCTTGAGGGCCGGCCCCAACGCGGGCTGCGGCTGCAGGAGCTCCCGAATCAGCAGCGCCAGGCCGGCGCCGATCGTGCCGCCGGACACAACGGCAGGGATCAGGTTCACGAGGCGGCTCCTTCCGGCTCCCGGGTGGTGAGCGGCAGGTCCGGCTCCGGCGCGGGCGCAGGCAGCCGGACGGTGCTGGTCGGATCGGGAATGAGGAACCGCGGGATGCGGCGGAAGGTGCCCAGCTGCCGCATCAGGGCGAGCACACCGACGAACCCGGCCGTCAGGAACGCGAGCATGAGCTGTCCCAGAAGCGTGGAGTACGGCCTCGTGTAGGACGGCACGAAGAACCCACCCACCACGACACCCACGGTGATGACGGTCATCCACCGCAAGGTGGTGCGCGGCTTCGCTCGGTCCGCCTCGATGGCGCGTTTCTTGGCGACCTCCTCACGGACGGTGCCCGCCAGGTCCTCCAACGCCTGGGCCAGTCCCGGGCCGCGGTCGCCCGCGGACAGGATCAGCGCCGCGACCACCTTGTCCGAGGTGACATCGTCCAGTTCATCAGCGAACGCGCGCAGCGCCCCCTCCGGCCGCCACCCCAGGCGCAGCCGGTCGGACAGGTTGATGATCTGCGGGGCGAGTTCGTCCGGTGCTCCCTGACGGCTGGTGATCATCGCCTGTTCCAGGCCCATGCCCAGCCGCAACAGGCCGGCCAGCCGCTGCGTCCACTCGCTTAAGCCCTCCAGCTGACCGATGCGGTCCTGCGCCATCTGCGCCGGGGTGATCAGCCAGGGCACGCCGATGACGGCCGCGCCCAGCAGTGCCCCGCCGACGAAATTCCCCGAGATGAGCCACACCGCCGCGAAGACGACGACGGCTGCGACCATGAGGGTCCAACGCCGCATCCGGACATCCTCGCTTTGGTGCTTCCCGCCGCGCAGGGCTGCCTGCCAGCGCTGGCGCAGCGGGGCCCGGCGGGGCGCCGTGGTGCCCACGAGACCCGCGACGACACCGATCAGTCCGCCGGCGACGGCCATGCCGGACAGCAGCCCGAACAGCAGAATCATCGGCTCACCCCCACCTTCAACGGCAGCGGTGCCGGCCAAGCCCCGTACGACTCCTGCAGCAGGGCCGAGTCGAAGCCGACGCGGCGCAGGTCGTCGATGCAGGCAGGGTCCATCCTCGGTACCGCCCGCAGCTCCCCCCACTCAGCTCCGGGGGAGAACACCTCATTGGTGGCGGGTCGGCCGTTCTCTCCGATCCCGGTCACCTCCAGGACGTGGGAGACGTAGCGGTGGCGGCGGCCGCCGATCTGCGTCTCGTCCGTCATGTCGACGAACACCACGAAATCCAGACCGTTGGCGGTCTGCCGGTAGGCGAGCTGCTCGGAGAGGTTCTCCTGGGCGAGCGCGTACAACTCGGCGATCCGGTCGAAGATGATGTCCGGGCGACGCGCGTGGATGGTGCACAGGTTGCCGCCCGAGCCGTTGGTCAACGCCTGCATCATGGCGACGACTTCGGGGCCGCGGACCTCGCCGACCACGATCCGCTCCAGCGACATCCGCAGTGCCGGATGCATCAGGTCCAGGAGCGTGACCTCACCGGCGCCGCGCCCGGTGACGTCCTTCTCCCCGTTGGACTCCCGCCCCACCAAGGACACGACCTGCCGGTGGTAGCCGCCTGTGTGGGCGAACAGCTCATCCTCACTCTGGACGGTGGCGAAGCGGCACTCCGGGTCGAACTCGCGGAGCATTGCCCGCATCAGCGTGGTCTTTCCGGCCTTCTGCTTCCCCGCGATCATGATGTTCTTCTCGGCGCGCACAGCAGCCCCGAGAAACTCGCGCAGGATCGGGTCGATGGTGCCCAGCCGTACCAGGTCCTCGAGATCGCAGTGGGATACCCGGTGCCGGCGGATGACCGCATACGTCATCGGGCCGAGCCCGGTGATGGCCTGAAGACGGGAGCCGTCCTGCAAGGACAGAGCGAGGGTCGGGTTCGCGGTGGAGATGGTGCGCTCACTGTGCCCCGATCCCCGGGCCAACTCCCGCAACAGCTCCAGCAGTTCCTCCTCGGACTCGGCGATCGGGCCGACCCGGCGGCGTTCGCCGTCGCCGTAGTCCAGCCACACCTCGTGTGGGCCCTGGATGATGATGTCCTCGACCCGCTCGTCGTCCAGGTACGGCTGCAACCGGCCGGCCCGGAACAGCAGGTCGTACACGGCGCGTCGCAGCGCCTCGTCTTCCTGCGGCGTCATCGCCTGGGCGTTGGACCACAGCGCGACGGCCTCGGCGATCCAGTTCAGGCAGCGCTGCTCCTCGCCGGCCCGGTCCATGCCGGGCTTGGTCTTGAGCAGTTCCTCGCGCTGCTTGGCGACCTGGGACGCAATGTCCCGGGCCACCCGGTAGTCGACGGTGATCGGGGGAGTCGCCGTGCCGAGCACCCGTGTACTGGAGGCAGCACCGGCAGATGAGGGTGCGCCGTTGGCCCGGTGCGCCCGCTCCTGGGGCAGCGGGG
The DNA here is from genome assembly GCF_040644975.1 of Streptomyces sp. NPDC046900. Classification (NCBI taxonomy): domain Bacteria; kingdom Bacillati; phylum Actinomycetota; class Actinomycetes; order Kitasatosporales; family Streptomycetaceae; genus Streptomyces; species Streptomyces sp. NPDC046900. The sequence goes on from NZ_JBEYXD010000036.1 coordinate 35,068, forward strand.
CCACGATCGGGTTCGGGTGCAGGGGCCTAGCGTGCATGGGTCACCTCCCCACCCGCTGTGCGCAGGCCACGTGGATCGAGGCGGGCTTGGCGCATGGCGGCCCGCTGGAGAAGCAGCGTGCTGCTCGTGCGGGCGGCCTTCATCAGCGGCGACTTGGTGAACCGGCGGGGCTGTTCGGCGCCGTCGGACAGCACGCGGGCGTCGTTTGGCGCGTACGGCAAAGTGGCGATCACCGGCACCTGCAGGACGCGCTGAACTTCACCTGCGGGATACGGACCCTCGTTGATCAGCATGACGCTGACGTCACCGACGCTCTCCTCCAGTGCGCGCACCCGGCCCTCTGCCGCCTGCAGGCAGCGCAGGGTGTTGCGCACCACCACGAAGGTGGCGTCGGCCTGCTCGGCCAGGACCCCGGAGGGCCCGTACGCCCCACGGCGGCCGAGGTCGATCAGGACGTCGTGGCCGCTCTCGGCCTCGATGCCGCGGAACATCTGCGCGAGGACCTTCCACACCGAGCCGAGGCTCGCCGCCTGCGCGGGGTCGGTGATGCCCGGCAGCAGCAGCCGGTCGCGCGGTGACTCCCGCGTGCCGTCCTCACTGCTCAGGTCGATCAGCTGCCGCCAGAACGCATCGCTGAACTCGCCTTTGCGGGCAGCGACCGACAGGTTGCGCAGCCCGTACCGGTCGCCGAGCGAGGCCTGCAGCAGCCCGTGCAGCACGGCCCCGCCGTCCGGGTCGCACTCGGCCAGGATCATCCGCCGGCCCGCCTCCAGCGGCCACGACAGCAGCAGGGCCAGCGCGCTCGTGGTCACGCCGGGCGCACCGCTGCAGCCTGCGAGCGCGATCACCGCCATCAGTTGCCGTCCGGGGCGGTGAGGACCAGGCGAAGGGTGCCGGCGGACTCCCAGGCGGCGGCCGTGGGACCGTCGGCGGCGGAGGTGGCAACGTCGACGACCACGATTCCCGTACCGGGGGCGGCGCCGGACACCTTCACAACCCGGCCGTCGATGGTCTGCGGCGCGGCGTCGGACGTCTTGCCCGTGTCGGTGGTGCCCTGGGCCGGGACGTGCACCAGCTCTACCTTCTGGCCCGGTACCAGAGCGGTGGCCGGGATCTGCTTGGGCTCCAAGCCGATCGGCACCAACTGCTCGCCGGCCCGCACCAGCGAGTCCTTCGTCACCTGCGAGGGGGCGAGCAGGGAGCCGGGCTTGAGCTCCACCGCAGCCCGATTGCCCACCACCGAGTCGAGATCGTCGGCACGCACGGCCTTGACCGCCGGGTCCAAGGCGACGGACGCCCTGCCCAGATCCCGTTCGGTCAGCACCTGACCGACCTGCACCTCGCGGACCACGGTCACCACCTGGGTCCGGTGGCCGACCTGGAGCAGCAGGACCGCAACACCCGCGCCCCCGGCGGCGATCAACGCCAGCGACAGGGCGATCACCCCGGGCCGACGCCTGCGGGCCGAGACGCGAGGCGGCGCCACCGGACCGGCCACCTGCCCCCGCGGGGGGATGCCGTGTGCGCCGGCTGCACTTGCGCGTTCTTTCGTCTTGCTCACCGTTGGTTCCTTCCAGGGGCCGTCACCGCACGACCTGCAGTTCGCCGATCGCCACCTGCATCTGGGACTGCCGCGTCTCGAGGAGCCGGCCGCTTGCTCCACCGCCGCCGGCGACCTGCCAGTCGACCGTCCACGTCGACGTCGCGGTCACGGTGTACGTGCCGGCCGGCCGGGAAGCCGACGTGGCCGTGTAGGTGTGGCCGCACGTCGGCGACTCCTGCCTCCCATAAGCCGCCGCATACTTTTCGCCAGGTCCATGACAGGTCACAACGGAGCCATCACCCATCTTCCAGACGATCTTCGATACCTTCGCCGTCGCGGTGACCGTCACACCGCCCGCCGTAGCACTCGCCGAGTTCGGACCGTACGTAGTCGGACTCTGGTCCACCCACATCCACATCGGCACACCCACGATGTATCGTCCAGTCGCTCGCGGGCTAGCGACGTCCGGGCCGAGCAGCGTCATCGAGTCGACCGCGCGCTGGGCCAGTTCCTGTGGGTCGACCTGCGGAGCGGGAGGCTGGCCCGTCGGGACGACGACAAAGCCGTCCGGATTGTCCTGACCACCATCCGAGCAGGACCTGAAGTACAGGTCGTTCTTCTTCGGGTCTTTGCCCTCCCAGACCGGGTGGTCGGCTGGAGGCTTCTGATCGACCTTGGTGTAAGTGCACTTCACCTTGCTGGGATTGTCGTCCGTGCCGCCTTGTGAGCCACCTGCCTGACCGCCACTGCCGGGGGTGTCGTCACCGACGCCGACGTCGACGCAGAACTTGATGACCTGACAATTGCCGGCACCGACGTTGAGATCGTCGTCGGCGTGTGCGATACCCGGCGAGGCCAGTACGAGAGCGCCGACGAGTACGGCCAGCCGTCGGGTCAGCAGGACTGCGCTTGAGCGGTCAACTTCGTGACCATCCACTTCGTCCCCCACTTTTCAAGCGTTGCGATGCTGACGTATTTGATGAGTCGCGTCGTCGGCAGCGGAACCGGCTTCTTTGAGGCCTTGTCGATCAGTGTCCAGTGCGTGGTATCGACGCAGTCCTCGATGGTGGCTGTGGGCAGCTTGCCGGCGGTCACCTTGACGACCTTTGGATTGATCGCCGGCTCTCCGGTTGTCACCTGCCTGGCCTTTCGCATGACCGAAAGGTCGCTCTCGATGTCGGCCAATGCCTTGAAGGTGGTGGTCTTCCTCAAGTCGGTGCCTGCGGTCGAGGCCTTGCTGTAGGCCTCGGTCTGCGCGGTCCACGAGCTGGTGTACGCCGCGATTACCAAGGCTTCCTCGCTATGAGCTGGCGAACTGGGCAGCTTGGATGGCGCTACGGTGCGCGCGCTCGGGATGTCGGGGGATCGGGCATCGTTGTTCTGCCGGTCGCTGCAACTGGAGACCACCGCCAGGCTGCCCGCGAGCAGTAGCGCGGTTGCGTACCTCCGGGCGTGAACATCGGTGAACTTTGCTGCCTGCCTTGGTGTTGGTGTCACGTGGTCTCCCCCTGGCCATCCCGTGTAGTACGGCCGCTGGCTTGGGCTGCGCAGGTGCGTGGCAGTCCGTTCGCGGCTGGCGGAGCTGTGGTCCTGCGTTTGCGTTAGTGGAAGGCTACGCATATGCCTGATCGAGTTTGACCGAACTTCGGCGTCACGTAGGTAACTTGGCTCAAACTCGGCCACAGATCCTCTTTGCTTAGGTAAACGTTCAACTTAGAGGGCGTACCACGGGCACACTGGTCCTCGCCTCCGGCGAGCGGCGTCCACACGTCTGCGGCGGGTCCGTGGTGTTCGAGGTCTTCGAGGATGGCGGCGCCGAGGGGGACATCGCGGGCCGTCTCCCGCCCCGGCGACTACCCGCGCGGCGGAAGGGTCCGAGCAAGGCGCAGCAGGCGTTCCAGCGGCGTCTTGCGGCCCTCGCGCAGTGGGTGGAGCGAGAAGGCGCCCACCGGCCGGTGCCAAGGGGCTACGGCGAAGAGGTTGCGGTTGACGGCGAGGCGGAGCCGGTGGTCGTGAAGCTGGGCGTGTGGGTCTCGAACACCAAGTCAAGGTGCGGCAAGCTCACGGCGGAGCAGTTGGCCGCACTGCGGGAGCTGGGCATCGAGTGGTCGTGACACCGCCGCCGTCCGGCCGATGAGCCGGACCGTACGAGGCCCCGGGACACGATGGCCCCGGGGCCTCGTACGGTTGGCGAGCTCAGGCCATGAGCTTCTCGAAGACCGTCTCGAAGCGGGCGAGGGTCTCGTCATCGACCTGCTCGAAGAAGGCGTCATTGTCGCGGGTGAGCTGGTGTGCGGGTCCGACGTGGTCAAAGTCCCGGGGCTTGTGCTGCTGCTCGCGGGCAATCCCGATGCGCTTGAGGATCGGGATGGGCCTGTCGGTGGGGATTAGGTCTGACTCGTTGATGGTGACCTCGGTAGCCCTGTTGTGGAGCCAGAGATAGTCCTTGGTGGAGAACAGGTCCTCGATGTCGGCGGTCTCGGGGAGGCCGTCGATCTGGCCGATCACGGTGACGTGGGAAGCGTCGACGTTGGCGGCCTGCGCGGCGCTGAGGACCTTTGCGGTCACCTTGGTGGTCTCGGCTCCGTCGATCAGGGCGCGTACGGTCAGGCGCCGTCCCATGACGGCGATGAAGGCCGGCATGTTGCCGATGCCGCCGACCGGGATGATGGCCAGGCGGGGATCGAGGCCAGTGCGGCCCTGGCTGATCAAGTAGTCGGACATGCGCATAAGGAAGATGAAGTCGCTGCTGCCTTCGACCGCCAGGAGTGGCCCGGCTCCGAGGAAGAGGTGCTGGGCGACGGAGTACCCGAGCGCGGCTTCTACCGGGAGGATCGTCTTGGGGTCGGCCGACAGGCTGACCGGCGTGATCACGACTCCGAGGCTGGGGTCCTTGCGCGTGGCCTGGTCGTGGATGGCGCGCATGGTCTCGTACCGGGTGGGGTCGATCATGTGCTGGGAGTGCGTGGTGTAGAGGACCTGCTGCTTGGTGCCGAGCTCTCCGTAGATGTAGCGCAGGAAGTCGCCCTGCGCTTCGCCGTGCAGGCTGGTGCCGGGTTCGTCCAGGAGCACAACGACGCGTTCGTTGCGGTCGCGGTAGGAGCTGAACGCTGCGAGGAAGGAGAAGAACCACTGGAAGCCGGTGGATCGGGTGGCGAAGTTCGTCTCGACTCCGTGGCGCTCGTCACGCAGTTCGATCTTCAGGATGCGGTGGTGCGGCTGCGGCTGGCCGTTGGCGTCGGCCGGCGTGGGGATGAGGTCCGTGTCGAACGCGACCGTGAGCGCGTCGTTCTGCTTCCAGTACTCGAAGACCTGGTCGCTGAGTTCCATGCTGGCGGCCTGGAGTTCGGCCTTACGGCTGTCGTAGTCCTCGTCGAGGAAGTCCTCGGGGCCCTCGCCAGCGAGGCGGAGAAGCGACAGGATCGTCCCGTCTCCCTTCTTCCGCCTTCCGGCCTTGGCGCGTTCGGCGAGGGAGTGCAGGTCGCACTCGCCCGGCAGGAGTTCATAGGTCGAGAAGTAGAAGAACTTCGGCAGGAGGTTGGCCAGCTCCTCGGTCTGGTCGTCGTCCAGGGCGTTGTCCAGCAGCAGCTTGTACTTGTTCAGCTCGGCAGGCACCTTGTCCAGCACCTTGGCACGGGCGGTCTTCTTCTCCTCCTTCAGGTACTTGGCGTGGGCCTTCGCGGTGGCCACGATCTCGGCCACAGACTGCTCCGCCGTGAGCAGCTCGCGGTCCTCGGGGTCATCGATGCCGGTCTCCTGGATCACTAGCTCCAGCACGTGCTCCAGGGAGCAGGAAACCCCGACCCGCAGTTCCCCGCCGTATGACCGCGACGCCACCACGAGGGTCTGGACCGGCGGGCGTACACCCAGCTGGTCTTCAAGCACATCCAGGTCGGCCTCCTCCAGGGCGAAGACCGCCGTGACGGGCTCAACCTCCTCCAAGTCCTTCGCTCGCCGGTCACGCGCCAGGTGACGGCGCGGATAGTCCTTGGTCAGGTCGAATCGATCAGGCTCGTTCGCAGGATTCAGCCGGTGCAGAGCCTTCAGGACCGTCGTCTTGCCCGACTCGTTCTTGCCGATCAGGCACGTCACGGCGTGATCAACCGCCATGCTCTGCTTGTTGGTGAAATTCCGGAACACATCGACCTCTACCGTCTGCAACAGCATCGGCACTCCCCTCCCCAAGGGCCACGTCACCCTGATCGATCAGCCGACGACCAAGAGCCTCACACGCAAGACGAGACAACAGCCGTTTCGGCACCAGCTTGATCCACCAGTATGCGGGCGAGTACTGACAAAGGCTCAAGTCCCCACCTCCTCCGCGCAGTCGACAACAAGCCCGTCAGCATCTCCCGCGGCCCTGGTGCTGCGCGGTGGCCCAGATCTCCGCCAAGACGGTGCCGGTCGCCGGGTCACGGGGACGTACAGGCCACAGCCGGCGTCACCGGCCGTGAGCCAGCCGCCCGGCCGTTCATCTCTGGCCGTGGCCGCGCGTGGCCACGGCGTGTCCTAGCGGTGGTTTGTTAAACCGGGGAGTAGAGATCAAGCGGGTGGCCTGCGGCGAGTGCGTCGATCAGGGCTTGGAGGTCGGGTGGCGGGGGTGCGTTGGTCCAGGCTCGCCAGCAGCGTTGGAGGCTGGTCCAGGGGTCGAGCCAGGCCCGGACGGCGCGGATCGCTTTGGGCCAGCTGGACGGTTGAGGCTGGTGGGGTCTGCCCGGGCCCCCTCTCAGTCGGTCCCGCCGGTGTGGCGGCCGGCGGGACCGCGGGGTCATCGGCGGGCTCCCGGCCCGGAGGTTGAGCGAACCAGGTGTCCCAGCAGAACGAGAACGCGCAGGTGACCAGGGTCTGGTGGCGGCGGATGGCGGTGTCGGAGCGAACCTGGAAGTCGGCCCACCCGAGTTCGTCCTTCACCTGCTTGTAGCTCTGCTCGATCCAGTGCCTGACGCCGTAGATCCGGACGACCTCTGCCAGGTCGGCGGCCGGTTCGGGGCTGTCTGCCTCGCGGGGGCCGCCGGGGCGGGGCAGGTCGGTGGCCAGGTACCAGGTGGCCTGCGCGGGCAGCGTGGCCGGGTCAGTGGTGGCCACGACCAGGCGGACGTTTCCGTCGGGCCCCCACCAGCCGAGGGTCGCGTCGGCGGCCCACCAGGTCTCGGTGTGCCCGTCGCGGAAGGGCCGCTCGACGGCGGTCCAGTCCCCTGGATGCTCCGCGTCCGTCCAGGTCAAGGCGCGGGCGGCGTCGACGGGAGTGTAGGCGTCCTTGCCGTAGGCCCAGGTGCCGTGGCTCGGTTTGAGGGCCATGACGAACGGCAGCCCGGCTGCGGCGAGGTCCCTGCGGAAGCCGTCTTGGTCACCGTACGCGCAGTCGGCGGCCACGGCTCGGAAGGTCACTCCGGCGGCCTTGGCCGTGCGGGCCAGTTCTGCGGCGATCTGCAGCTTCGTGCGGAAGTCAGGGTCGCTCTTGCCCTTGGGGAAGTGGTGGGCGGGGCTGTAGGGCACGGCGTGCAGCGGGTAGTAGAGGTTCTCGTCGGCCCAGCAGGTGGTCACGGTGACGATGCCGTTGTCGGTCTTGCCCAGCCGGCCCAGCCACTGCCGGCCGATGTGCGCGGTCGCCTTCCCGTCCTTGCGGTCCCCGGAGTCGTCGATCACCAGCACGCCGCCCGGGTGCGGAGTGGTCGCGGGGTCGGCCAGCAGTAGTTCCACCCTGCGGGCGTTGACCTGCTTGTGGTCCCACGTCGACTCGGACAGGAAGAACTGCAGCCGCTGCACCGAGGCGTGTTGGGCACCGACGACGGGTTCGGTGCCTGCCAGGCAGGTCAGCGTCTTGTTGCGGTCCCGCGGCAGCAGCAGCCCCGCGAGGTACTCGCGGAACCCACGGCGCTGTGCCAACGTGGAGAAGAGGTCATCGAAGCGAGCGGCATAGGCTTCCAGCGGGCCCGGAGCGGGCGGACACGGCACACGGCGGGTCATCACAACTCCCAGGCGGCGAGGCGAGGTTCCTCTACTACCGGCCTACTGCGTCCCTGACCCGCCGTCAACAAACCACCGCTAGTGTGATGCGCCGGAAATTGCAGCTGTAAGTCTGTAAGCTGTTTTCATGTCGCATCGGGGTCCGCGTGCTGTCGAGGTCGTGCTGTCCGAGGAGGAACGCGCCGAGTTGTTGCGTTGGGCGGGTGGTGAGGCGGGATCTCGTCTGGCCGAGCGGGCGCGGATAGTCCTGTCTTGTGCAAATGGTGCGTCAAGTTCCCAAGTGGGGGCCGACTTGGGCGTGAACGTGGCGACGGTACGCAAGTGGCGCTCCCGGTTCGCGGCTCACCGGCTGGCGGGCCTGGCCGACGAGCCGCGGCCGGGCCGGCGCAAGCCGGACCTGGTCCTCACTGATGCCGAGCGTGCGCAGTTGACGCGCTGGGCGCGACGGGCGAAGACCGCGCAGTTCCTGGCGCTGCGCGCGAAGATCGTGCTGCGCTGCGCGGAGGGTGGGACGAACAAACAGGTCGCTGCCGAACTCGGCATCGCGCAGGCGACGGTGAACCGCTGGAGGTCGCGGTTCATCGCGGCTCGCCTGGACGGGCTCGCGGACGAGCCGCGCCCGGGCCGACCGCCGTCGATCCTGCTTGACCAGGTCGAGGACGTGGTCATCGCGACGCTGGAGTCCACTCCAGGCGAGGACACCCACTGGTCGCGGGCCTCGATGGCCAAGCGCACCGGGTTGTCGAAGTCCACCATCGGGCGGATCTGGAAGAAGTTCGACCTCAAGCCGCACTTGCAGGATGCGTTCAAGCTGTCTACCGACCCGCAGTTCGTTGACAAGGTCGTCGATGTCGTCGGCCTGTACCACAACCCGCCCGAGAAGGCGGTGGTGCTGTGTGTCGATGAGAAGAGCCAAATCCAGGCGCTGGATCGGTCCCAGCCGGTGCTGCCGATGATGCCGGGCATGCCCGAGCGCCGCACCCACGACTACCTGCGGCACGGCATCACCAGCCTGTTCGCCGCGTTCAACATCGCCGACGGCACCGTCATCGGCGAACTCCACCGCCGCCACCGGGCCATCGAGTTCAAGAAGTTCCTGGTCACGATAGACAAGGCGGTCCCTTCCGGCCTCGACGTGCACCTGGTGTGTGACAACTACGCCACCCACAACACCCCCGAGATCAAGGCGTGGCTGGGCAAACACCCCCGCTTCCACGTCCACTTCACACCCACCGGGTCGTCCTGGATCAACCAGGTCGAGCGGTGGTTCGGCCTGCTGACCGACAAACTCATCCGCCGCGGCGTCCACACCTCCGTTAAGGCGCTGGAAGACGACATCAGCGCCTGGATCGAAACCTGGAACGAGAACCCCCGGCCCTTCAAGTGGACCAAGACCGCCGACGAGATCGTCATATCCCTCGCCGACTACCTCACCAAGATCGCTACACCGGCCACCAAAAACCAGCATGAGACTTAAGTCCAAGAGTTCCGGCGCAGGACACTAGTTGGTCGTCGCCCTGCGGGACCATCATCGCGGTGTGACTACGGGAAATGCACGTTACGCGACACAAGTCCCCCAAGTGGGGAACCCGCTGAGCGATGCCGACGGGGCCGGGCGGTCGGTAGCCGTGGCTGGCACCGTGGAGACGGGCAGTGGCACCCGGACGCCGGACATCGCGATGATGCGCGTGGCCGTGGGCCGGTTGCTGCCGCCCGACGTGCCCCCGACGCCCGCCGGCCGCGACCTGGGGACGCTGACCAGGCTGCTGCGCGGCCACTTGGCGCTGCTCATCCCTGAGGGCGCATCGGTGGCCGGCGCGTTGCCCGACGATGACATTCCCCGGTACTGCGCGCTCGCCTGTCTTGGCGAGGCCCGCATGCAACTCAACGCCACGCCAACCCCGGTCCCGGGCGGAGACGTCGGGTACGCTCGGCGCCTGGCCCGCGTCCTGAACGCGCTCTGCGACGAGACGCTGCCGTACGACCAGGTGAGCCCGTCCGGCGGCGCGGCGAGAGCCGGCCACATCCACGTCGGCTGCAAGAACACCGGGCGCCGTCACTGACGGGCACCCCTCAGACCCCCGCCTCGCTGTGGACCGGAAAACCATTTCGAGCGCTCCCATTGCCGCGGTGCACTTCAAGGCTGCGGCATTCGGCCACGGCAGGTGGGGTGTCACAGCTGGGTCCATGGCCGCGGGTCGCCGTTGGCAAGTGGCACCCAGACGTTACCGGTGGGGCCTTGTTCTTCGAGGTCGTCCAAGACTGCCGCGCCGATTGGTACGTGTCGGGCGAGCGTGCCGACGAGGGGGTGTTCGGCCGCCATGGCCTTGAGGTCGTTGATTCGGTTGTCCAGGACGTGCCGGGAGGCCCCGGTCAGTACGAACAGCACTCGGGGGAAGACGGGGTACCAGCGCAGCCATACCGCTCCGGGCGCTGCGGCCTGCCGTGAGCGGGGCCGGCCTATGGGCTGAGGCTCGTATGACCACAGTCGCGCGTACTCGATTAGTTTGGAGGCGAGTCGCTCGCTGCTCATGGTCGTCCGGTCGACCTCCACGAACGCCCGCAGCTTGGTGCGCTCATCGTCATCGATGAGGGTGTAGTGCATCACCGCGTCCGTGATGATCCGCTCGCCGTCGCTGAGCGGGTGGGAGACCTCCGGTGTCCAGTCCAGGTGCCCGTGTTCGTCGCCGCGGCGGCGGGCGTCGGTGACGAACGCGAGGTGGCTGCGGACCACGGTCAGGGTGTGCGGCGTCTTCAGGGAGGCAGCCGTGGCCGAGTTGATCGGGTACGGAGGCCGTCCGCGCAGGGCGGGGAAGTCCTTCGTCAGCCGGGCTCCCTCGCTCGTCAGGTACCAGGCGCGGGACCGGTTGGAGGCCGGCAGCACGGTGTAGTCCACCAGGCCGTCGCGGCGCAGCTTGTTCAGCGGCGCGGAGACGGTCTGCCGTACTGCGCCGGGCCGTAGCAGTTCGTGGAGCTGGTTCGTGGTCGCCATCCGGTGCTGGCCGAGCACGGCCAGCAGCTGATGTGGTAGCGGCTCGATGGGGCTTGGCGTTCGGCCGGACGACATGGTCTCGAAGGCGGTGGTCACTTGTATCCCTTCTTGTTCACTTGGACGTTCGACGGGGTGGTGGCGTGCTGGGCGAGGAAGGCGCTCACGCGGGTGAGCTGCTTCGCGGCCCGGTCCGTGAGCTGGTCCAGCGGGGCGGCGGCGGCTGTGGCCCGGGCGGCGCGCTCCAGTGCCGCTGCCTGGTGCGGGCGGGCGTAGTCGGCGAAGACGTCGTCCAGGTGAGGACCGGTGATCCGGACAGGACCGACACGACGGCCTTCGACGGTCAGCGACATGTAGTGCTCGTACCGGTCCAGAGCGGCGACGACGTCCGGGCCGGGACGGTCCCCCCATTCCGCGGTAATGGGGGCGATGGCGGACTGCGAGCCTGCGGTCGACGCGAGAGTGGAGGCGTTCTGCACCAGCGACAGCCGCACCGGAATGGGAAGCCGGGCCAGCAGCTGGGTCATGCCGTGGACGTGCACGCGGTATTTGCGGAAGTCCTCAAACATCGCGGCGATCGTCTCGGGGGCCGCGCCAGTGAGGGTGATCAGCTCGTCGAAATAGGGGCGGAACGGCACACGCTGGCCTTCTGGGGTATCCCGGCGGGAGCGCACGGCCCGTAGCAGGTCGCGGGCGAGCAGCGCGGTGATCAGCCGGTCGGTTGGCCCGTTCCCGCCCGGGCACACCCACACGATCATCCGCGAGTCCATCGCCGCGCGGATGTTGTAGACACCGGTCGGCTGCCCGAGGAATGCGCGGGTTACCGGGTTGGCGGCGAGGCGGCCGATCGGGTTGAGGACGACGGCGAACGCGTCGGTGGGCAGCGTCGGGAACACCGTCCGCCACCAGGAGCGGGTCTCCTCGTCCAGGCGCCCCTCCACCGCGGTGAGCGCCGCCCTACGGAAGTCCGGGTCGGTGAGCAGGGACCGCACGTGGAAGATGGTGGCCTGGTCTTCCGGGCGCCCGGCGTGGCAGGCGGCCTCGTTGACGGCCACCAGCACTGCCAGGGAGGCGGTGAAGATGGTGAGCGCGCGGGGAGCGGTGGCGTCGTCCCAGCTGAGCACGGATGCGTAGGCGTCTGCGGTCGCCTCGACAACCTCGTGGGCTACCTGACCCTGGTGCATACCGATCGGATTCCAGCAACTGAGCTGCGGCGCAGGCCCGCTTGCGTTGAGGTCGATCAGTGCGATCCGCTGCATCAGGTGGTCGTGGGCGAGGAACGGAAGGGCCCGTGGCCAGGAGTCGCGGTGCGGGTCGACGAACATCAGCCCGCCGCCGGCATGCGCCCAGCCGATGGCCTGGGCGAGGGCCCGTTCGGTCTTGCCGCCGCCCGCCTTGCCCACCCCGACCTCGAACAGCGTCTCGCGCGCATAGGTGGCGACCAGGCGCCGGCGGCCGTCGGGTCCACGGTAGATACCCTGCAGCAGCAGGTCGGGATTCCCGTACTCGAACGTCGGCAGGTCTCCGGCAAATAGCGGGAGGCGGCAGTGCACCGTGGGCGGCTTGAGCAGGCCGGTCAGCTCGTCCAACCGGACCCAGTTCGGACGAGGCGGCTGGCAGTGCCCCAGAGCCCAGCGGCGTTCGAAGCCACGGCGGCTGGGCCAGCGATCCGCCCCGAACCGCCACGGACCCACCCGCCAGCCGCGCATCGCCCAGCGTGAGCCGCCGCCGAACACGTCGAGGGCGGCCTGGAGCTGAGCGAGACGGGCATGGGCGCGCCCTTCAACGTTGGACGCGCACATCACCAGCAACTGCACGCGCACCAGGTGGTCGTCCTCGGCGAGCTTGCCCAGCGCGTCCTCTAGGGTCACCCGGCGGGGGATCGGCGGCATGACCAGCCGGCGCCCGCCCCCGCCCTGCTTGCCCGCCACCAGCTGCTGCAGCTGCCAGGTCAGCGAGTCTTCGATATTGGTGGCGTCCTGACGTACCCATCGGGCGGCCCGCTGGGCCTCCCGCCTCTCTGCACGGCGGGCGTCCATCATCAACTGCAGACGGCGCGCCCGCAGTGACCATTTGGGGGCGCGCTGGATGTCGAGCCGGATCTCGGCCAGGTCACCCAGCTCGGCGCGGAGGTCGGAGACGGCGTCGATCAGCGGCTGCAGCGGGTCCGGGGCCAGCGGGACGTCGCGCAGGGGTGCGGTCGGCTTGCCCCGCAGGATGAACTCTGCCCGCACCACGTGGTCACGGGGCTTGTCGACGATCGGCCGGGCCCGGTTCACGGTCACGCCAGGGCCGAACGGGGTGATGGACAGGAGACGTTGGGCGCCCGCAGGCCCTTCGATCCGGTACCGGAGTGGGCTGGAGCCGTCGGCGCGCAGCCGGACCTGCACCATCTTGGAGCGGCGCGGCGCCCACCACGGCATGGAGGTCGAGGCTCGTGCGAGCTGAACACCCCGGCGGAAGATCTCCTCGAAGCCAGGGTCGAAGTGGCGCGATGGCACGAGTTCCAGCGCCATCCGCTCAGCTGAGGCCTTGCGAGCCAGGTGGCGCACCACCATCTCGCTCGCCAGCCAGACGATGACGGCGGCCGCGGCCACCACCCACCAGTAGGCGATCACGCAGCCGGTGGCATGCACGATGCCGGACATGAGGCCGATTACCTGTCCTGAGGCTGTTTGATCAGCCGGGCCGGTCAGGTGCGGGGGTGCGGAGTCCATGCGGCTGCTCCTTTCTTGATGGTGCGGGTGAAGTGCCAGTCGGTGACGCGGAGGTCGGTGAAGGTGCCGCCGCGGTCCATCCCAGCCCACACCAGATGGACCACCGCCTTGTTCGGGCTGCCGTCACGGCGGGCGATCGCGGCCTGGATGCGAAAGCGAGCAGTGGCGAACGCCGGGGCCACCGCCTCGCCGACGTTGGGGAAAACGTCCGGCCACTTCGCGCGGCCGACTCCGGTGGCGTCCGCGCGCAGCAGCGCGCGACCGGCGGTGAGTAACTCCCGCTCATCGGCGGAGGGAAGATCGGCGGGCCAGGCCGCCTCCAGGGACCGCTGGATGGCCCGGTCGCCGGCCACACCCTCGCCATGCGGTGGCAGAGCGGACTCGAGGACCTCCGACGGTGTCGATGCGACGGATGCTGTGGAGGGCTTCGTGATGGCGGCCGGCGGGCTGTCGATAGGCGCAGCAGTTGCAGCCGACGAATCCGCGACCGCGTGGGCGGTCGACGACGTCGCCGGGGCCGGTGGCTCCTGACCGTGCGGCATGCCCAGCAGTGCGACGCCGGCGACGGCGAAGAAGACGGTGCTCAGCAACAGCAGACGTGGTGAGCGTGGGGTGGTGGTCACAGCAGTCGTGCACCCCCCGCATAGCCGGACATCGCGTTGACCGAGTCCAGCCGGATGACGGTGCCCGGGCGGGCGGCGTTGACCATCTGGCCGCCGCCGGTGTAAATGCCGACGTGATAGATCGTGGAGTCGCGTCCTGGGGCGTAGCCGTAGAAGACGAGGTCGCCCGGCTTGAGGGCACCGGTGCCGAGACTGGCGGGGATGCGCTGGCCGGCACCGGCCTGGGGGGCCGCAACACGCGGCAGACTGATGCCGACTTTCGCGTACGCGTATTGGGTCAGCCCGGAACAGTCGAAGCCTTTGATGGTCGCGCCGCTCTTGCCGCTGGGCGAGCAGCAGATCCCGTACGACGGGCCGCTCGCGTTGCCCCCGCCCCATGAGTACGGCATTCCCCGCTGGGACAGCGCCGCCTCGATCACGGTGCGGACCTTCCTCGAGAGGTTCTTCAGGTCCGGGTCCTTGGCGGCTGCCGTGTACTGGTCGATCCAGCCCAGCACGTTGGCCACGTACTCATTGGAGTGGTTGTACTGCCAGATCGCGGACTTCAACTGCGACCGCTTCGTCAGGTCACGGCCACCTCCACACAGGTAGATCGCGGCGCCGAGCGCGGCATCGTCGGCGTTGTGCGGATCGGCGATCTTGTCGCTGCCTGCGTCCTTGCCGATCGATTTCCAGGTGGAGGGCAGGAACTGGAAGGGGCCGAGGGCGCGCTCCCCGTTCGCGGTGCCGTCCCACGTGCCGCCGTCGGTGTCGGGAAACGCCGTGGCGTTGCCGCCGGTCCCGGAGCCGCCCAGGAGCACCCCGTAGATCTTCGGACGGATGTCCCCGCCTGCGGCGATGGTGCGGCCGATGGCGTGGTTGGACTCGACCTTGGCAATCCCGGCGAGGATCGGCCAGCGCATGCCCCGACATTTCGGCACGTACGTCCCGACCTGCGCGGCGGCCGTCTTGTAGGCGGCCAGCATGCGCGGCGGGATGTCCGCGGCACTGCCGCCCTCGGCGATCCCGCCATCGTCCTGGGCACCCGTCTCCAGCGCGACATACGCGCTGATCGTGTTCCCCACCGGCGCGGCACAGCACACGGCGGCGAACATCAGCAGCGCCACCATGCATCCCCACCGCTGGACGCGGCGTCCCGGCAGCCTCACTCGTTCCCACCGTCCTCGTCCCGCCGCTGGGCTTGCTCTTGGCGCAGGCGTTCGGCGTCGGGACCGGTCCGCCGCATCAGCTCCTGCATCCGGGCCCGCGCCTCCTCGCGTGCCTGGCTACGCGCGCTCCCCCCACCGGGAAGAACCGGCCCGCCGCGATCGGGCCGAGGCCGCGGCGCAGGCCCGTCCCGGCGCGGGAGCGGTGACGGGGGTGGAGTTGCCAAGGAGCCGGCCGCCGACGCGGTCGGCCGTGCGGGGGCTGACGTCGGACGGCCCGAAGGACGACTGGACGGCGCAGGCGCAGCTGGGCGGGGGGCATCCGTGTGGTTCCGCAGGACCTGGGCTGCGTGGCGTCCCGTGTCGGTCCAGGCCCGGCCGTCCTCGCGGAGGGTGTTGCCCCACACGCGCAGCTGCTGGCGGGCGTCCTGGGTGTAGAGGGAGCCTCCCGCCCGGGCCCGGCGGACGCCTGCGGGCAGGCCGGCCGTCGCCCCGTAGGCGGCTCGGCCGCCCCGGCCCAGGATGCGGTAGCCGCGGAAGCGGACCAGCCGGTTGTGGGCCCGGGTCGACAGCAGCGTGCGGTCGCTGTTCTGGTCGTGCAGCACCTGGCCGGTGGTGCGGTCGATGACCTGCCCCTGCTCGTTGCGGTACCGGTCAGGCGGGCCGGAGGGCCGATGCGGCCCCATGCCGCCTGGACCTCCCTCTCCGCCGTCCCCGCCGTTCGACGGGCCGCCCGTACCCAAGTCGCCGTCGGCGGTGGGCTTGCGCCATGTGGCCAGCTGCTCCGCATCCGGCCGGCGGCCGATCAGCAGCCAGTGCGCCCCCTTCCCGCCGAGCCGGGCGCCCAGCCCGCCGACAGCCGCGGCCGCGGTCAGCGGGGCCAGACCGCGCCCGGCTTCGGTCGTGGCATCGGCGAGGATTCTGCCGGTGTCCATCGGCATGCCCGCGCCGTCGAACAGCGAGGTGAGCGCGCCCATCAGTCGCTGCCGGGTGCCGAGTATCCCGAACCTGCCACCGCCTCCACCCATGACGGCGCGCAGTCCTCCGCCGTATCCGCCCATCAGTGCGGGGGAGTTCATGGCGAGTGCGGCGCCGAGCTCGGGGGTGTCGCCGGGCAGGTGGGTGCCGCCGACCTTGGCGTAGCGCATCCGCATGGCCATGCGCCGGCCGAAGGAGGTGATGGACGTCAGCAGGCGGCGGTGCCCGGCCGCGCCGGCGATGGCGAGGACGTCGATGAGCAGGATCCGCTCCACCATCAGGTCGGGGCCGTTGGTGATGGTGGCGTCGATGGCGATCCCGAAGAACGGGATGAACGCGCAGATCCCGACCCCGGCCAGGACCGCGATGCCCCACAGGGACAGCCACTTCCACACCGACTGGCGTGCGGGCCCGGGCAGCATGCCCGCGACGAAGGTGACGCCGCCGACGGCCGCCGCGGCCGCGCACACGCCCTGGGTGCCGAGCAGAACGATCGCGGACGACAGCAGCATGCCGCAGATGAACAGCGCGGCGATCAGCAGCAGGAACGCGCCGCCGAGCCGCCACCAGGTGGGCTGTGCGGCGTAGGCGGCGCACGAGGTGCCGACGGGGCCGGCCTTCTTCAGGTCGGCGAGGAACGCGGCGAACGCCCGGTCCTCGTCGGTGACGATCGCGTTCGAGGCGTCGAGGAGTTCGCCCCCGGGCGTGAACTCCGGGAGATCATTGCTGCCGCTCGGTGTGCCGTCGACGTCGCGCTCGCAGTACTTCTTGCCCGGCCCCTGGACCAGGTGGCAGGCGTCCTTCGCCTTGTCCGACGGGGCCGAGCTGGGCATGTACCCGCCGGTGACCCACTTCAGATGGACGGCGTAGGCCTTGCGGTCGGCCCTCTTGGCCGGGTCGAGAATCCGCCCGTACTGAAGGAGCATGTACGGCTTGACGATCAGGGCGTTGGTGATCGAATCCTGGATGGGCCGGGCCACCTCTGTTGCGGAGACCGGTCCTTCGCCTTCCTGCTCCTCGCACTTGATCTCGGCGTTGCCGGCCATGCCCGCGCATGGGTCATAGCTGGCGATCTTGCCGCCCCAGTCGTAGGAGTTGACGCTCTGCCGGGCGACCTCGGCAGCCACCTGCTGGGACTGCCCCAGCGGCCCGTCCTGGGAGAGCAGGGTGTCGGGACGGATGAGAGCCGAGGCAGCGATCGCCCCGATGAGCAGGGTGAGGAAGATCTCGCCCAGACCGCGGCCGACCCGGCCACGCACGATCATGAAGGAGGCGAAGACGAACGCCCAGGCCAGCAGCAGCCCCTTGATCCCGAGCGTGTCGACGACCACATGGTTGTAGGTGTCGGCGACCTTCTGCGCCGGGCGGGCGAGGAGCTTGAGCAGTGGGAACCGGAAGGCTACCTCGATCGTCCACCCGGCCAGCCCGACCAGCAGCCGGATCAGGGTGAACAGTCCGGACAGGGCGAAGGCCAGGGCCTGGCTCTTGAAGGCGACGATGGAGCCGCCTGAGGCGTTGAGGTCGTACCCGTCGATCGGCACGCCCTCGGACGAGTCGATGTTCAGCGGGGCGAGCAGGTCTGACGTCTCGCTGTTGCTGCCGGCCGCGTACACGACCTGGGTGTTGACCAGGAGAAAGGTGCCGGTGAGGAGTACGACGAAGCCGGCCGAATGCAGGGTCGCGCGGTCTGGACGGAACACGTCAGTGCCGCCTTTGCCCAGCGGAGGGCCGCAGCCGCCACAGCACGAGAGCGCCCACGCCTGCGCCGGCAGGCACCAGCCTCCACGCTGCACCGGACAGGTCCTGCTGGCCGGTGGATGCGGAGCTCGCGGCGCCGCGCTCGCAGTAGGCCTTGGCCGGGCCCACGATCAGGCCACATGGATCATCGCCTGCGGGGCGGGCGTCGGCGGCGAAGGCCCGTCCGGTGTGCGGCCACCACGCTTCCGGCACGCCCACCCCGAGGGCGAGAACGACTGCGGCAGCCACGACGGCGATCACGACGAGGGCGCTCGCTGCGGCGGCGACGCGCCGGGAGCGGTCCCAGGAAGACGTGGTCATCAGACAGGTTCCTTCCGACCGGCACCCACGGCCTCATCGGCAACGGGCGCGGAGGGCGGGGCAGCGCTCGTGCGGCGTCCTGGCGTGGTGGTGATGGAGGTGGTGATGCGCGGAATGCGGGGGATGGAGACCTTGATGCGGCCGGTGTTCTGCCTGGGGCAGGTCAGCAGGAACTCGCCCTCCCGGCCCTTCTGGCCGACCGGGGACAGGCCGGTGGCCACCAGCCGCACAAGCTCTGGGTCGTTTGGGTCGAGTCCGACGAACTCCAGGCCGCGGCGGGCGCGTTCGCGGTCGGTGGTGCGGGCGAGTGCCCGGTAGGCCATCAGGCCGCGGTCAGGGCCGAGTTCCTCGGCGTCGTGCGAGCCCGCCAGGAGCCCGGCGCCGTGTTTGCGGCCGTCGTGGAGGATCTCGTGGACGAGGGCTGTGCCTTCGGCTGAGCTGGTGAGCCAGTACAGCTCGTCCAGGACCACCGCGGTGAACCGCTCGGGGTCCTCGAACGCGGTCTGCCGGGCGAGTGCGGCGATCAGGTAGAGCACCGCGCGTCCGATCAGCGCCTCCAGTGGCTGCTGCTGCAGGACCTCCGGCTTGTCGAACGCAGCCTTCGGCGGCAGCTTCAGCCCTGTCGTGGTGATCACGATCATGTCGGAGGCGCTGGACGCGTCCAGCCGCACCGGCGGCAGCGTCGGGTCGAACACCATCCTCGCCAGCGAGTTGGTGGCGACGACCCTGATGAGGCCGGCGAGGGTGGTCGCGGCATTCTGCCGCTTACCCGCCTCGCGCGTAGCCATCTCCTCGAGGACCTCAAGCACACGGTGCATGGACGGCCGTGGGCCAACCGCGGCCTGCTCGACAGCATGGTGGAGGACCTCGCCGCTGGTGCTCATCGGGCCGATGCCGAGCTGCAGGGTGAGATAGGACAAGGCGTAGTGGCGGCCCTCGGGCCCGTCGAACATCCTCAGCGGGTCGATGGACACCTCGGCCTGGGCGGCGTCGATGATCTGGACGCGGCCCTTGGCCGCAGTGCGGGCGAAGGTCGCCCACTCGCGGACCGGGGTGCGGTCGATGCAGATCGCGCAGCCACCACGTGCCCACACTGCTTCCGCGATGAGCTTCTGCAGGACGCTCTTGCCCGCCCCGAGATCCCCGACGATGCCCATCGACGCGGAGGCGTCGACCTTGGGCGCATCCGCCACGTTGATCATGACGGGGCGGGTGGTGCCGCTGTCCAGGTCGATACCGAGGAACATCCCGCCCGGGTCTCCGACCTCCGCGGTGGTGAAGGCGCCGCCGAGCGCCCAGTCTTCGGAGACTTGGTGCTGGGTGAATTCCCGTACCACGCCGGGCCGTACGGTGCCGGGCAGGCCGAGGGTGAACAGGGCCTCCTGCAGTCCGGCCGGGCGTACCGCCCGGTAGTCGGCGCCGCCGAGCAGCGCGGCAAGGGCCCGGGCCCGGGCGTCGCAGACGGCGGCGGTCGGCCCCCACACCGTCAGCACGGTCACCGACTGCACCTCGACCTCGACCGACGTGCGAGACAGGCGAGCATCCAACTCGCCCAGGTCGCGGGCGGCCTCGCCGAGCGAGGCGGGCATGCCGGTGGGGCGGGCGTCGTACTGGTCGGCCTGGTCGACCAACTCGTTCTTCTTGCGCCGCACCTGGTCGCGGGCCTTCTCCGCCGGCACCAAGGTGAGGTCGACGGTGTAGTCGACGGGAAAGTCGAGCATCTCCAGCTGAGCGAACAGGTCCGCGGCGTCCTGGCTGACCGCGGGCGGGCACTCGGCCAGCGCCAACTGCGCCTGGTAGCCAACCCCGGTGTCGGATTCGACCTGCAGCCAGCGCCGCCCCAGCGGCGAGCCGGCCTTCAGCCGCCACCAGGCCGTGCGACCCGACCGCGTGATCTCTCCCGCGCTCTTGAGGTCAGCGACGTCGTCGACGTCGGGGTCGATGCCGCCTTCCTGCAAGCGGACCTGGCCGAGGTCGGCGTAGCTGGGGGAGCGCAGCACGCCGCCCTGGATCTGCCCGCCGTACAACTCACTGATCTCGGCCTCGGCCAGCAGCGGCTCCGCCAGACCTCGGTGGAGGGCATGCTGGATCATCCACACGATCTCCGCCGGACGGGCGGGGCGGAAAGCGATACCGCCGACGAGCGCAGCCTCCACCCGCAAGGCCTGCTCCCGATACGTGCTCACCTCGCGCCGGGCCACCGGTGCCGGCCGTATGCCCAGCATCGGCGCGAGTTCGGCCCACGCCGCGCCGAGGGACGCCGACACCTGCAGGCCGCCTGCCTCGGCCTGCAGGGGTACGGCCAGCCACAGGGTGCGGCAGTGCATCTCCTGGTCGTCCAGCAGGTCCAGGGTGGCCTCGACGTTTTCCACCCACGGGTGCCGGCCCGTGCCGGGTGCCTGTTCCGCGGGCTCGATGCCCTCGATCATCTTGAGGGCGATCTCACCTGGGTCGACTTGTGCGCACAGCCCGAACAGACGCGGGGCTCCGGACAGGGAGCGCACCAAGCGGGTGATCTTGGCGAGCTGTTCGTCGCGGACGGCGGCGGGCACGTGGGTGCCCTGGACGGTCTCCTCGCGGCGTCCCTGTGCGTCTGGGCCGGGGTGGAGGCGGTAGAGGGCCCACACGCTGCCCTGCGTCGACCACACCAGGTGCCCGGCGATGTGACGGATCGGAACCCTCACCGCGCACCCCCGGCCCGCTGGGCGAGCGCGAGCAGCTGCTGCACACCCGACACCGGACCCACCGGCATCGCGGGAGCAGCGGTCGGGCCAGCCGGGCTTGGGTGTGGCGTCCGAGGCGCACGCTGCCGAGCCGCGAGGGATGGTGCGGCCTTCAGGGCAGGCTCGGGCGTGGCCGCGCCCTCGATGGTGAAGCTGCCGAGCAGCGGGTGAGGTGCGTGGTCGCGGGCGGCTCGCCCGCCGATCCGCCCTCCGCTCGGCTGCCGGCCGAGCAGCACCCAGCCCAACGCGGCCTGCATCGGGGCTCGGCCTCGGATCTTCGGCCGGCGCACTGCCCAGATCGCCAGCAGCCACGCGATGATGGGGACCGGCCCCGTCCACGACCACCAGCCGATGGTCTTGATCAGGAGGAAGCCGCCGCCGACGGCGAGGGCGATCTGTGCGGGGGTGTAGGGGCCGAGGGGGATCTTCCAGTCGGCGACCTTGCCCAGCACCCAGGGGTGGCGGCGGGCTGAGGTGTAGAAGCGGCTCACCCGTGCCGCGGTCGCGGTCACAGCCGGCCTCCGGCGCCCGGTGAGTGGTCACGGGAAGTCGGAGGGTCGGACTGGACGATGCCCGGGGTGGCGGATGCGCCCTTGGCCGGGTTCTTCACCTCGTCCTCGAACATGTTCGCGAGGCTCTCGCGGGAGTTGTACAGCCCGAGCGCGATGATCATCAGCAGCAGGGCGCCGATCCCGGCCCTGAGGCTGAACTTCTGGATCATGATCACGACGACGAGGACGACGAGACCGGCCTTTAGGCCGTTGGTCGCCCACTGCTTGAACATGTTGATCCACGAGTTGCCGAGGTCGTCCAGCTGTCCGGCCAGCATCAGGCTGTGCACCGTGTTCATCGGACGCCACCGTCCTGAGCAATTCCGAACCCCAGTGCCGCGACTTCCCACCGGCTAGAGCGGGCCTTGAGCGTGAGCTCGTAGGCCAGCGGCCACCGACCGCCGGCATCCTGGGCCTCCACCCGGGCGAGGACACGCACCGCCGTGCCATCGCCGGGCACCGTGGCGGCGGCCGCGGCCTCCTCCACTGCTGACACTTGCTGGACGGTGACCGCCGTATACGGGGCGGGGGAGACGGCGGTGAGCTTCATCCCCGGCGCGAGGTAGCGGTCGACCTCGCCGACTCCTGTCAGGTAGGCGGCGAGGAACTCCCCAATGGCCAAGGACAGATCACCCTCCGGGACGCTCACGCCGTACGCCGACTTGGACACCTCGGCCCGGGCCGGGCCGGCCACCACGCCGGGCGCACCGGTCACCGTGAACGAGGAGCTCGCGCTGTCGGCGGCCACCGGCACCGTGTAGTACCGCACCGAGCCGTCGACGTATTGCGCAGCCACTGTCACCGCCCACGCGCCGACGCCGTGCTGCGCACTGCGCACCGCTGTCACAGACTCCGGTGCCGATTGCGCATCGGAGGCCGGGTCGGGCAATTCGACGTCCGGCGCCATCGACTGCGCAAGCCGCGCCTGCGCAGTCGTCGCGTCGTTGGCACTGCTGCGCAGCCACGCGCCGAGGAACACCTGCGCATAGCCGCCCGGGTCGGCAGCGGACGCGGTGCGCACGGCGGTGGGCTTGGCCGAGGGGGCGGCCGCGACCGTGGCCGGGGTAGAGGCGACGGCGACAACGAGGGCCATGGGGCCGGCCGCGATGACGGTCCAGACCGCCACGCGGGAGAGGCGTACGCGGTGGCGCATCGCCTCCAGCCGGGCGCCGGCCGCCATCGGAGCAGCGGCCTCGCTTCGTGAGGCCTGCTTGCCAGGGGACATGGTGAAACTCCCAGGTCAGAACGGATGTTGCTGACCTTGAGAAAACCCGTCGGCCCCGACCCGACCACCGACCACGAACCCCCGACCAAGGTCACGATGGGGACACGAAGTCCATGGTGGGGGTCATGGTCGGCCCGACCATGACCCCCACTCTGGGTCAGCCGCGAGCTGGCGACAGCCCTCGCATCCCGCGCACGGCCCCCGGAGCGGCGGCCTTTGTGCGATCAGGTGCCGCGCGGTCTCCGATGCGCAGACGGAGGCCGACCAGGCCGCGACAGGCACCTGCGCAGTGCGCCAGACGGACCTGCGCAGGAGAGGTCAGAAACCTACGGACTGCGCAGCTGCCCCCTCGGCGCAGTTCGACTGCGCAGGATCTTTGGCCGGTTGCGCAGCCCCATTGCGCAAGGCCCGACCGGTGTTGCGCACCCCGATGGCGCAACGCCCGTTCGAGGCTGCGCAATCGGGGTGCGCAACCGCTGAGGGCCCGGGGTGAGGGTGCGTGGTTGGCCCGACCATGAGCCCGACCACGGCAGCTAGACGGCTGTGTTGCCGGATCGTGACCGATGGTCGGGGTTCATGGCCGTCAGCCTGGTCGGGGTCGGCGGGTGAGCTGACCGTATGGAACACACGCACGCCCGCGCACTCAGCACCGACGGCCGCCCCACCTCGGCGGGACCGGTGAGCTGCCCTGGCCACGGCGTGCGGCCCGTTTCGGGGGCACGGCGGTGAGCCGCGTTGGGGCAGGCGTCCGGCGCGGCGTGATGGCGGCCGACCAGTTCACCCAGATTGCCAACGGCCTGTTCCGCGACAGCCGACTTTCCTACAAGGCGAAGGGGATCTTCGGGTACGTCAGTACGCACCGGGACGGCTGGCAGGTCACCCTCGCCCACCTTGTTGCCGTAGGGCCTGACGGGCGGGAGGCGGTCCGCGCCGGCCTGAAGGAGCTGGAACGGTACGGCTACCTCGTCCGTGAACGCCTGCGCCGGGCGAACGGAACGCTCGGCGAGGTCGTCTACTCGATCACCGACCGCCCCGCCACCCTCGACGTCGCCCTGCTGGAAGCCACCTCAACCCTGGCGAACGACGACGAACACGACGTCGGCTTCGGCGCGGGGATCCGGCGCGGCGTGATGGCGGCCGACCAGTTCACTCAGATCGCCAACGAGCTGTTCCGCGACAGCCGGCTGTCCTTCAAGGCGAAGGGGATTTTCGGGTACGTCAGTACGCACCGGGATGGCTGGCAGGTCACTGTCGCCGAACTGGTGCGCCGCGGCCTTGAGGGCGTCGACGCGGTCACCACTGGGCTCAAGCATCTGGAGCGGCACGGATTCCTCTACCGCACCCGCGAGCGCAACCCCGACGGCACGCTCGGCCAGGCGCTGTACTTCATCACCGACCTGCCCGCTCCACAAAACCCCAGGTCGCAACCAAGGTCGGGTTTTCCAAGATTGGCTGAGCCTACGTTGGCTGATCCCGGTACTAAGAACACCAACAGAAAGAAGACCAACAAGCAGAACACCAGCCCCGTCCATCCGTGCCGCGGCGACGCGACACGAGCACCTGGACGGACGCACCAGCCGGACACGCCAATACCCCCGCCAGCCGCGCCCGCGGCGGATGAGATGCACGCAGGGATCCGCCTGCTGCTCGAACTCGGGGCGGCTCGCCCCGAGCTGCTGCTGACCGGGCAGGCGCTGACCGATCAGGGCCGCGTCGTGACCGTGATGCTCGAGGCCGGCTGGAGAGCTGAGCAACTGCGGCACGTCATCGCCGCCCGGCCCCTGCCGAATCCGGTACGGACCACGGTCGGCGCGATCATCGCTGCCCGCCTGCGCGCTGCCCAGGCCTACCCGCCGCCCGCCCTCGTGGCCGACCACCACGACCAGCCCGTGCGGGATGACCCGCGGCCGCAACCGAGCACCGGATCCGCCGCCCGCCCGGTGAGCGAGGCGCTGACCTACCGGGCCCTCGTCGAATGCTCCGGCTGCGGCGTGCCCGGCATTGCCCCCGGCGAGGACCTCTGCCCGGACTGCCTCGGCTGGCCGCTGTGTCGCACCTGTCCCGGCCCCACCCCCCGGCGCGCCCACCCCGACGGCGACGACCGCTGCACCACCTGCGCCACCGCTCTGACCGATCAACCGGAAGGAAGCAGCCCGTGACAGACACGCCCCGCACACCGCCGCCGACCGAGGCCGCGCATCACGAGCGCCCCTTCGCCCGGGACCCGCGGCGGTGGGACAGGGAACGCGCCCGCGTCTTGCGGAGCGGTCAAGTCCCTGACAGCACCTGTATGGCCGCCTGTGAGCCCGTGCTCGTCTACGAGCGCACCAGGTGGGGCTGGCTTGCCTGGACTGTCCCCAGCGACGGCAGCACGCCTGAGATCCCCCACCAGGTCGGGATGCTCGCGCCGGCTGCTACCGGCATGCAGCGCCTGGCCCTTCGCTGGCTGACTCGGCGCCCTGCACAGCGCATGGCCCTGGGCCGCGTCCCCGGATCCCTGCGGTTCTCCGCAGCTGCCGTCGCCCTCATCAGCCTGCTCACCGGACGGTACGCCGCGAGCCACGGGATCCCCGTCGACGTCGTGCTACCGGCGACACTCCTCACCCCACTGCTCGCCGAGCGCCTGCCCGACTGGCTGGACGCCCGGGCCGTTGAACGCGTACGCGTCGTCGAAGGCGATGGCCCCTGCCGGTACTTGCAGCGCCTCGCCACCCTGCACACCTCGCTCGTCGAGGCCGCCGCCGACAGCGACCACTGTGAGCTGCGCCGCTCGGCCGAGGTCGGCCAGCACCTGCTGTGGGATGCCGCAGGCCTGCTCCAGACCCGTGACACTCGCGCGGCCTCAGTGGACCTCATTGCCCGCGAACGGCTGATGTTCCAACTCGCCCACCAGGTCGCCCAGATCCTCAACGCCCCCGCGGAGGACGGCACAGCCGCCGCCAACCCTGTATCCGCCCCCGGGCGGCCCCTTGGCCCGTACCCGCCCGCAGCCCCGCCGACGACCGATCCGGCGCCTCGATACACACCGACCCCGCTACAGAAGGGAACCTTTCCCATGCCCCAGCCCGGACCCAGCCCGGCTGTCCCCATTCCGGACGTCTACTTCCTGTTCGCGCACGAGCCGTACTACCCGGCTGCCGCCCAGGAGATCAACACCACTGTCGTGGCCGCGGCTTCCCTGCTGCACCCCCGTGTACGGCAGCCCGACGGCGCCCGCATCCACGACCGCCTCACCCGCGGTCGCCGGCCGGGTGAGATCGTGCCGTTGTCCACGCTCACCCACGAGCTGGACGGAGGTGCGCGCTGGCCGGAGGTCGGGGACTGGGAGGCAGTCACCGAAGACTTGCTGCAGCTCATCGGTGACCGCGACTGCGACGCCCTCAACTTGGACCTGCCGGACATCGCCCGCGCTCTGGTGTGCGCTGGCCCGCGCAGCGAGGTCCGGGCCGTCGACCCGAAGTCTGGGGTGCATCGGGTGTACCGGCCCGCCGACCGTGTTGAGGTTCTCGGTCAGGTCGGCAGGCAATTGGCCTGGGCGGAAGCGGGATCTCCCCTGTGGCCGGGCGACGGCCTGGTGCTCCCGCTCAACTCCGCTGGTAACAGCTGATGGCCGGACTTGTCGGCTGGTGGCTGGGCTCCGCCACCGCAGGCGGGGACGGCACGTGACGCGGAAGTAGAAAGGGGATCGGTAGCGATGGTCGGCCCCGCGAAGCCGTGCGGCTTCGCGGGGGAGAGGTGGCTGGCCTCTCCATACCGGCCATCGTGCGTTCCTCTGGCTCACCGGGTGTTCGTCGAACCCATAACCAGAGGTCGCGGTCTTACGGTATCCCGTCTGCGGGGCGGTTCCGCGCTGCAGTCAGGAGGATGGGGAGCGGCGTGCTGCCAGGTCCTCGATCCGCGATCGCTTCCAGCGCTGCTGTCGGGGTCGGCCGGCACTGCCGCGTCGGTACTCGTGCCCGTCGGGCTGCTCGAGCTCGGGAAAGGCACCGTGGCTGAGTGCGCTGATGAAGTTGTCGGCGCTCTTGTAGCCGAGGATTCGGGCTGCCTCTGCGGCACCGATCAGGTCCTTGGCCGGGTCTTGGTCGGCGGGCGGCAGTACGCCGCGTTCGCGTGCGGCGGCGATCACTGTGGCGCGGCGCCACTTCTTGCGGGCGCGGCCGCGGCCTTCCTGCACGAGGGAGTCCGGTTCCGGCAGCTCGGGGATGCCGCCTTGGTACAGGACGCTGGAGAACGAGGCGACGCTGCCGTATCCGAGCAGCGCTGCGACCTGGGCTGTGCCCAGCAGCTCGTCGGGATCACCCTCGACCGGCACCTCGGGCAGTGCGGCACCCGGAGCGGACCTGCGTCGGCCCTTGCCGGGCCGGTTGGTGGCCCACTCGACGATCGTGCCGCGGCGCCACCTCGGGCTCTCGACGTCCTCGTCGGGCTCGGGGAAGTATCCGGGCCGGTCGCGGACGTAGGCGTCGATGGTCGAGGTGCGGGCGTAGCCGAGAAGCTGGGCCACTTCCCGCTTGGTCAGCAGCTCGTCCTGGTCGGCCTCGAGTACGGCGGCCGGGAGTGTGCGCTTCTTCGGGGCACGCTGCGCGAAGAACGCTGCGACCTCGTTGTGGCGCCAGAACCGCTTGCGGCCCTCGGTGTGCGCGGCCGCGGGGAATCCACTGTTCGGGTCGTTGCTCCACGCACTGATCCGTGGCTTGCTCGTGCCGAAATCCGCCACGATCTGCGCGGTGTCGACGAGCCGCTCGGCGGAAGACATCAGGTCCCCTTCGCAAGGATCAGCAAGGCGGTGCCGGCACCCGGACGAGGGCGACAAGTTCCACAATGCCAAACGAAATGCTTTGCTGTCCAGCCCGACGCCAAAACGGCCTACAGCACTTCCTCGTCCAGCAGACACACCCCGAAGCGCGCTGCACGCTCCTCAAGCGCCGTGTACGCCATGGCTGCTGGCGCCGCCTCCCAGGTCACGAACGCTAGAGCGGAGACCGCCTCGCTGCGCGTCATCTCCTTCTCCCACGGCGCGCCCGCAGTGGCGCACCGCTCGGCGAGCAGGGCGTCGGACAGGCTCGCGGTCTCCCGGTCAACGCCGGCCCGGACGTCGGCGACGCCCTCGCACCAGGCGCGGTGGCCCGCAGACAGCAGGTCGTGCAGCGTGTCCGGGGCGGTCACGCTCTGGGCCCGGGCTGCAAGATCAAGCAGCAGGGCGGTGGGATTCACGGTCATGGTCATCTCCTTCATCCAATGTAGTGGGGGCCCGCTGCCTGGAGGGGAAACCTCCGCGCAGCGGGTGATGGTCATCAGCTGTGAGCGGTGCAGCCGTCGCACAGCGCGCGGCCGTCGTGGCGTGCCAGTTCGGGCTCCTTGCGGCTCCTTCGCCAGTGCCGCCCGTACCTGCTCCTCGAGGGCGGTGAACTCCAGGCCGTCGTCTGGGCAGACGACGCCGGGGTCCGGCGCGCCGCACCGCTCGGCATGCCGGATCAGGTCGGTGATACGCCAGTCCGCGCGGAAGCTGTCGCCCCGGGCCTGCTCGACCTCGGCGTACAGATCGGCCAGCCGCGGCCGCCAGCCGATGACAGCAGCACGTCGCGCTTGGAGGCGAAGACACACAGCGAGCAAGAACATGTCGGGAAGTCCCGGCCCAGTCGCGCGCCTGGTAGCGAGTCGTACGTCCGGCAATACGGCGCCGCCGCGTCGGGGTGCCAGTCCTTCGTGGTGTATGCCGTTGTCGTACCTGGGTGTGACAACGGCGTCGAAAGTCCTGCGGGCACGGGAGGATTCGGCCTGAGGCGTGGGCTTCAGCTGCGCTCCGCTCGGAGCCGGCTCACAGGCCCGTGACGGCCTGCCCGGTGAGCGCTTGGGCAATCTGCCAGAGCTGCCCGCCGCGGGACGCCTTCACGAGTAGAACGTCACCGGGGCGGAGGATGGATTGGAGGTAGGCGGCAGCGGTGGCGTTGTCGCCCACCATCGCAATGTCCGGAACCCCTGCCGCGCCTGCCGAGAGAGCCAGTTGCTTGGCGAGGTCTCCGCCGACCGCCACGACGAGATCGATGCCGCTCTCGGCTGCCATCCGCCCCACCTCGCGGTGAGCTTTAACGGCCTCGTCACCCAGCTCCAGCATCTCTCCGAGTACGGCGATCCTCCGGCCGCCTGTGGCCTCGGTCGTTTCGCCGTCTGCCTCGGTCATCAAGATTCTCCGTTGTGAATCAGGGGCGCGAAGGTGATCGCGCGGCCGGTGTAGGAAGGGGACAAGCGGCTGAGGGGGACGCGATCGTGCGTCTGGCCCCAGGCTGACGGGTCTCGGATGAAGATCGCCGGGTCGGGGCCAGCCTCGTAGCCGCGAAGGATGACGAGGTGGCCGCCTGAACGGCCGTCGTCGGGGAACTGCTCGGTCACGGACACGATGAGCGGAGCGTCAGCGAGGCGGCCGAGCAGTTCTTCGACGGGAACGGGCTCTGCGAGAGAAGACACTCCTAGGTCGGTCGCCAGGCTCGCGATCCCCGCGTGAAGTGCTCCACGCGGGGTCAGAATCTCATGCTTGACCGCAAGTTTCAGGAGTTCCGTCACCGTGGGCGCCTCGTGCCCGTAGGCGAGCAGGATCATTCTCAGCGATGCCAGGCCACACGCCCGGTTGGACCATTCGATCCTGTCTCCTAGTGTCCAGCCCCCGTGTAGATCCCACTCGGCGAGGTCGATGAGCTGACGGCACATGGGGACATCGTGGATGCGCGGCACAGCGGCAGGCTCCTACGGCGAGACGGCAGCCTCCCGAGTCAGTGTGGTGCTGGAGAACGCGGGAGTGAGCAGGGGGACATCGTATGGCGGGCGGGCCAGGGCCTCGTGCAGCATGGCCAATACGACGTCCGTGTGCGTGAGTCCGACCATCGCCGCCCCCACCGCGAAATTGCTGTCACGGGACATGCCCGGTGTGCTATTGACCTCCAGCACGTACGGCTCGCCGTCCTCGGTGAGGATGAAGTCGATACGGGCTGAACCGCGCAGCCCGATCCCGTCCCACAGCGTCCGGACGTCCCCGGCGATACTGTCCAGCACATCGGGCGCCAGCTCGGCGGCGCGCACGGTCACGGTTCCCCTGGAGTCCACGTCGAGCTTCGTGTCGGCGTCGTAGAACTCGGCTTCGGTGGCTTCGGTGGCCAGCGGCGGGAAGACGATGACGGAGCCGCCCGGAAGCTCCAGCAGCCCCACGGTCAGCGGCGTGCCGCTCACGTAGTCCTCTACGAGCACGGCCGCGCCCTCGTCGACGGTAGCGTCTGCCAGGGCGCCGGGCAGATCGACCGGGTCGAGTACGAGGCTCATGCCCACGCTGGACCCGCCGAAGGGCGGTTTGACCATCACGGGGCGCCCGTTCCAGTTCGCCGGGCCGCCGGTCCAGACATGCCAGCCAGGCGTAGGGACGCCGAGGGCCAGCATCACCCGCTTGCACAGGATCTTGTCGGCGGCCACCGCGGATGCCCCGACTCCGCTGCCGCAGTAGGGCATCCGAAGGTAGTCGAGCAGGCCCTGCAACCGGCCGTCCTCACCGTACGGCCCGTGGAGGTTCGAGAGCGCCACGTCGTACCCGACGAGATCCATGATGAAGTCCGGCTCACACGGATTCAGCACCTGCCAGCGGGCGCCGATCTCCTCCAGCGCCTCGGCCAGGGCGGTGACAGATCGCTGTTCGACGGGGCACTCCGAGTGGTAGAGCCTGTCCTCGGCGGACACCGGCCCACAGATGAGGGCGACGCCGAGGCCCTGGCGGCTCTGCCCCCATGTACGGAGGTCCTCGGCGGCTTTCTGCACCGCGAGGTCCGAGCTGGGGCTGAGGAAGAAAGTCATGCGAGTACCCCTTCGAAGGTGTTGGTGACTGGACCGCCGACCCATTGAGTTCGGTTCGGCCGAGCGTCGTGTGGCCGGACCGTGAGCGGCTCCCCGGCGCGGTTACGGACGGTGACGGCGCGTGGTGCGACCAGCCCGCGCATGGCCGCGACGATGACGGCTGCGACTGCCCCGCTTCCGCACGACAGGGTTTCCGCCTCGACGCCGCGTTCGTAGGTGCGGATCTTCAGTGCCTGGTTGCCGGCGGATTGAACGAAGTTGACGTTCGTGCCCAGCGGGGCCAGGGCGGGATGGTGACGGACGATGCGCCCGGCCACTACCGCGTCGATGGCGTCCACGTCGTCGACGATGGCGACGACGTGCTCGGTGCCGGTGTGGGCGCTGTCAAACCAAGTCAGTCTGCCGTTGATGACCGTCTGTAAGAGCCGGGGGAGGATTTTGCCCACCTCGGCGGTGACCCACACGGAGTCGTCCGACACGACCGCCTCGTGCATTACTCCGGCCATGCGGAGGCTCATCTGCTGGAAGCCGTGATCGCGGCGAGCGGCCCAGGCGGAGCATCGCAGGGCGTTGCTGCACATCGTTGCGATCGATCCGTCCGCGTTGAAGCAGGTGACTTCGAAGACGGCTGGGTCTTCGCTGACCAATCGGCTGATGATCAGCCCATCTGCGCCTACGCCGGTACGCCTGGCGCACATGCGCTCGGCCTCCTTGGGCCAGTCCTTGTCGTCGTCCGGTTCGAGGCCGGAAAGCAGGACGAAGTCGTTTCCTGCGCCGTGGATCTTGCGAAAGTGCATGACAGTGTTCCTCGCGTGGTGAGGTGAGAAGGATGGTGCGGTGCCCGAGCGGGCTGTGATCAGCGGCGTTCGAGGGGCCGGTAGGTGGTCCGGGCCTCTCGCATGATCAACGGGGTGCGTCTGGCGAAGTGCAACACGCGGTGGGCCGAAGTGCCGGCGGACCTCATGTCCTGGACCCGCTGATACTGGCCGTCGAGGAGGATGAAGTCGCCTATGCGGACATCGGTCGGCGGCCTGGTGACCCCTACTGTTCCGACAGGCGGAGGGGATATGGAGGGCTGCTCCTTGGTCTTGCGCTCGTACATTCAGCCTCTCCAGGTGCCCAGTAGGAGTAAGCCGCCGATTGCGACGAGGCCTACTACATAGGCGAGTTGCTGGTTTCGGGGGCTCATCGCATTCCGATCAGGTGGCGTTCCACGCGGCTGCGGATTGCTGGGATGCCGATCTCTGCAAGAGGCATCCAGGCGACTGCGCCCGTTTCGATCATTGAGGGGAAGACCGCGCCCGAGTGGGCCCGGAAGAGATAGCGGATGCCAACCCGGAGGCGAGGGCCGTACCTGTGCTGCCCTGGCCTGGTCACATCGACCAGGAAGGGGCTCTCGGAGCCGGGCTGCGTCCAGACATCCCGGATGCCGACCTCCTCGGCCAGCAGACGAAGCGCCGCCTCGCTGAGGGATTCGTCCTCGGCTTCCGGCTCGGCCTCCGCAAGCGCGTGGCCTCCCTCGTGCCGCAGACACAGGACGCGATTGCGCTCATCGACGACGACGGCTCCAGTCATCACGAGGGGACAGCGCCGGTCGTGGGTGCAGGATCGGCGTCGCGAGTGGTCGAGCGCCGCGTCGTAGAGGGGCATCAACGCCATCTGCTCGGCGGGGTGTTCGTGGATGTAGTGGGAAAGCTCCCGAATGATCTGGTCTTCTCTGACGCTCACGGCGCATCCAGTCCGTTCCGCTGGGAGTAGATCCACAGCAGCCGCCGCGTCAGAAGGGCGACATCGCGGAGGTACATGAACGTTCCGAACGTAGGCGTTTCGACGGTCGGCCGGTTCGTGAGGTCGATCAGGCTGATCCCCTCGCGGATCAGCTCCCGCACCTCGCTGTCGTCTTCGGCGCCCAAGTCCTCGCCGAGCAGCCGGTTCAACTCGCCTGCCATCTTCGGCAAGTGCCTGTCCATTGTTGCGCGGGTCGTGGTGCCCATCCGCAAACCAAGGACGGCATCCGTCTGGGAGGAGATCACCGCTACGTCGAAGGCGGAGCCATCGGCCTCAGCGTCCATGGCCGCCTCCAACGTCTTGCCCGTACTTGCCACAGTCATGACTGGCCCTTCCGGTGCACGCTTTCAGCCGTGCCAATAAAGCTAGGAAGGGGGAGGGATAAGGCTCCACGAGTGTGCCCGAACTTGCCGGGCGTTCACCCTAGAGATTCGATGGCAGCGGTGATGATTTCACGCGCGGCGGGGCCGTAGACGGCAAGCGTGGCCAGCTCGCTGAACGTTTGGGCATACATGGCAAGTTCGTTTTTCTGGACGACGGTGAGATGAGCAGAGACCAGTTCGACGTTCACCAGCTCGTCGTCGTACAGGAAGAACCCCTCGACGGGCCACAGACCCGAACGGTCGGCGTCCTGGGGGATGATGCCGATGCTCACCGACGGGAGGGCCATGGCGCTGAGAAGGTAGCCAAGTTGGCCCGCCATCACGTCCGTGCCGCCGATACGGTACCGCAGGACGCTTTCTTCCAGGACGATGGCGAACTTGTGATTCCCGTAGACGACCTGTTGCTTCTCCACACGCACCTTGACGGCCGCCGGAACGTCGTCAATGAGTCCTCGGCGGTCACGAATGGAGGTCAGAAGTGCGGTGATGTACGAGGCCGTCTGCACAGGGCCGGGGATGAGCCAGGGCGAGTAAATGCGAAAACGATCGGTGCGCTCCCAGAGAGGAACCACGGACTCCTGCGCCCACTTGAGCCCATGGCGCTCCATCTTACGCCACTCGACATACATGCCCTCAATTCCGCGCGCTGTGGAGATGAGATCCTCTGCCTCACCCTCTGCGCCGCACGCGGAACACCAATCGCGAAGGTCGCGCTCCGAGGGGGTTCGCGTTCCGCTCTCGAAGCGCGAAGCCTTCGACTCATGCCAACCCAGGCTCTGGGCCAGCGCTCGCTTGGTGAGTCCGGCCGCTTTCCGGATCTCGGCCATGCGTTGTCCGAGTGCCTTGCGGGCTTCCTGGACGCTCGAAGACGGCGATGTCATGTTGGTGTGGTCGGTGCTGTTCGGACTGTCAGGCCAGCTCGAACTCGGCGTGCGGCGTTGCCCGCTTCCACACGGCTTCGAAGGCCGACTCGCACAGCTTCGCCACCTCCGGGTCCTCCGTGAGTTCGACCTCCATGTTCTCTCCCTCGCCGTCGAAGTGATTGACGAGGACGACGTGGGAGTCGAACAGCCAGAAGTCGTTGCCCGGAAGCGCGATGTCGGTCGCGTTCCGCCGCGAGAGCCATCGCACGCCTTCGCCGGCAGCGATGTTCAGTCCGTCCGTCACGTCGTACTCGAAGCGGATGTACTCGCTGACCGGTGTCGAAACGACGCGTGCGCGTCGAACCTCGACATCTCGCGAGGTCGCCTCCGCCACAATGGCGTGCCAGTCAGCCCAGCGCTCGGCCGGATCGAGGACCACACCGGCCTTCCAGTCGATGAAGGCCGGGTCCGACTTCATGTAGGCGTCGCGCATCTCCAGGTGGACCGCAGTCCTCTGGCAGTCGCGGAACAGCTCTTCAAACGTCGGGGTCCTCGTCACGCTTCTTCACCTCCTGGAAGAACTGCACCATGCGCCGGGGGATCTCCACCACCGTCTCGTGTCCGGGGATGTCCATCTGCCCGAGTCGCTCGACGTCCTCCACCTTCCAACCCTGTACGAGGTAGGTGTCCTTCTCGTCGTCCAGGTAGACGGTGGGGGAGCCGCCGCTGGGGCTCTCCGGGTCCTTACCGAGCTTAATCAGGGTCATGATGACCTCCTCGGGTGTCGGTAACGATCGCTGTGCCAGAGCTTGCCCGCAACTCAGCTGCCGAGCCAGGAACTTGCCAAAACTTGCCAGGGCTTCGGGTGGAGACCCTAACGGTGTGGTGCGCGGCTGAGGTTGGGGTGTGTTGGCCTGGTGGGTTGGCTGATGGGTGATTACTGCTCTGCGGTGGGTTCGGAGACGAGGCCGGTGATGGCCGGATGGGTTTCGGTGTAGTACTCGTAGTGGCCGAGGTACCGCTGGAGGGGCCTGCACTGCTTGTGGTCGGCGTTGGCGTGCTCGACGCATGTCCGCTCCGAGGATTGCTTTTTGTGGGCCGCTTCCCAGGCGGTGACCTTCTTGGCCACGTGTCCTTGGCGGGCTTGTTCGGCGGCGCTTGGACCTGGTCGGGAAACCGTTTGGCCGGGCCCCGGTATCCGGCATCTACCTTGGTCTTGACCTGCGGGTATTGCTCGAGGAGGGTTTTGATCCCCTCGGTCTTGACCGCCGTCTGATCATGCATACGGCTCGGCCGGACCGTGCCGGTCCACAGAGTCCGGCCCTGTCCGTCGGTGATGACGGTGGCCTTCTTGGTGTTCTGCCGCATTGTGCCGGACACGAACGCACGCTGGCCGGGGCGGCCCGCTTTCGGACGCCGGATTCGTGCCTCGGTGCCGTCCAGGGGTAGCTCAGCACCCTTCGGTGGCGTAGGCGAAGACATTGGCCAGCGTGTGCAGACGCAGTCCCGCCTCGCCGGGGACGGTGAAGCCCCGCGCCGCCAGGAGCGGACGGATCTCATGGACAGCCCGCGTGAGGGTGGAGCGGTCCACGCCGTAGAAGACGGCGAGGGCGGCGTGCGGAAGTGGAACCGCAGGATCACCAGGGTCGCGGTCACCCGATCGGTGAAGACCAGTTGATGGCTGGGCCCGCCGCGCTCGGCGTGCAGACGCTCATGGCCTCGGTGTTCGCCCAGCCGGGACTCTTCCCGCGCCATCCACAAGCTGGCCAACTCGGCGATGAGCGCCCCGAGTCGACGCCTCGAGATGCCCGTGCAGATACGATGCGAGAGAGCCGTACGGGCCAAGGATCGCTTCACAACCATCCCAACCCGTACGGCTCTCCTCACGTTCCCGACCAGCCGAAACCGCTGTCGTACACAACGCCGCAAGCGGAGAAGTCTGGTCGACGGCGCACGGCTGCATGTAAGCCGCGGTGATCGGCTAGGTGGACGTGGTGCGCCTACTCACTCCGGAAATCCTGGCTTCAGCGACCAAGGAGCAGGCTGATCGCCAGGACCAGGTGATGGTGATCCCGACCCAATTCAGCCCCGGATTCCTGCTTCGGGTGAGTCCTACTGCGGCGGCTTGCCTCTCAGGGCCGGCCTTGTTGGCTCTGTCCCCGAGGGGGCGTGCTGTGTCAGGCCAGGGTGGTCAGGCTCTGGGCGAGGGAGCGCGCTTCGGGTGCGAGGGCGTCGAGGATGTCCCGCGCGTAGGCGGTGTCGGGCCGGGCGGTGAGATCTCGGAAGGTGGCCCATCTCGGCGATCAGCTGTAGGGCTTGCCGTGCTTGGTGGACGGCGTTCTCTCGATGGGCGAGGAACTGTTCGGCGTGCTGGAGGGCCTGGTGCCGAGTGATGTGTTCTTGTTCGACGAGCTGGGTGAGGGGCAGCGGCGGAGTCGTGGCCGGCCGATCGGCCGAGGACGGAAGGGCGGTGGGGCTGGTCAGCGCAGGGCGGCGAGCGCGTGCGCGGGGTCGGGGACCAGGACGGCGCGCTGCTCGGCGAGCAGGCGGACGTTGCCGTCGGCGCGCACGTCGTCGGTGGGGGGCGTTACGAGCAGGGGCCGGTGGAGGTCGGCTGCGACCTCGGCGGTGTGCATCGCCGCCTGGGCGTAGTTCAAGGCCTCGATCAGCACCACCGCGCGCACGAGGGCGGCGAGCAGGGCGGCGCTGGCCTGGAGCGTTGCTCCGCTGGCCGGGGTGCCGGGCCGGAACAGGCTAACCACTGCGCCTCCGCCCGCGGGGATGCAGCTCAGCAACTGGGCGTGGTCGTGCGGGTGGGCGCGGTCCAGGCCGCGCGGCAGGACGGCGAGCGCCGCCTGCCCGGTCTGGGCAGCGGCCCGCTGGGCGGCGGCGTCGACGCCGTAGGCGAGTGTGGCGGTGACTGTGTGCCCGGCCGCAGCGAGGGCGGTGGCGAAGGTCTGCGCACGGGCGAGGGCCTGCACAGTGGCGGCCCGGTTGCCGGTCACGGCCACGGCGCGGGCGGTCAGCCGGGGCAGCTGCTCGTGTCCGCGCACCCACAGCCCCAGCGGGCAGTCGGCACCGAGGTCGGCCAGGGCGGCGGGCCACACGTCGTCCGACGGGATGACGAACTGGCATGTCAGCTGTGCGTTGGCGAGTTCCTCGCGCGGCATGTACTCGGCCAGGCGGCCGCTGGCGTCGTGGCGGACGCTGTACTGCCAGACGTCCTCGGGGGAGTGATGGGCGAGACGGACGGCGACCTGGTGGGGCGTGAAGTGGGTGGCGAGCGCAGCGCGGGCGGCGCGCTCGGATAGGGCGGTGCTGGGCACGGCGTACCTCCGTGAGGGAACGGCGGCCGGCGGGCATGCCGGGGCCGCTACGGGCGGTGCGGAATCGAATGGAGCGGTCAGCGGCCGGTGCGGCTGGGCGTGGTGACTGCGTCCCTGGAACGGCGCGGCGATGACTGCCACCAGTCGGGGGCGGGAGCTGCGGCCGGGCGGGGCGGTTCGGCGCGGTGCGCGGCTTCGGGGGCGGCGGCCGCACGCGGGGCCGGGGCGCGCCCGGCGAGGACGGCGGGCAGGGTGTCGTCGATGTAGGCGACGTGGTGGGCGAGGTCTACGCCGACCTGGGCCGAGTCGAGGTGGAGCTGGTTGTCTCGCAGCGCTAGGTTCCCGGTGGCGATCACGTGGACGGCGGCGGTGAGGCATTCGGCGACGTGCCGGGCGAGCGGCCCCGTGACGGTGCAGATGACGGGGACCGGCTGGCCGTCGCCCCACTGCCCTCGGGCACGGTCGTACTCGCGAGGTACCTGAACCACGGTGAACCGGGCGGCGGGCGTGCCGCGTTCGGTGTGGCGCAGTTGCACGACTCCGCGCACGCGGCCGCGGATGACAGCGGTGGTCTCTCCGCTCATGGAGGTACTCCTCGATGCGACGAACGGTGACGAACGGTCTGGTGGTGCCCGGGAGCCATCCAGGCAAGTTCCATAATACTTCACATGGGGCGGGTGTCATCCCCTTTTCCTTCGGGGCGGAGGCACCCGCCGCTCAGGCCGGCTCCCGGCCTACGGCTCGCGCAACTCCCCCTCCGGGTCAACCCCTGCGGCTGGCCGGGGCGTTCGGCAGGGCCCGGGCCCCTCGCAGCAGGTCGCCGCGGCGGCGTTGTCCCGCTGGCAGGCCGGGCAGCGCCATAGCAGGCCGATCTCCCGGGCCGCCGTAATGATCGCTTCTCGGTGTACGGCGTCGGCCGCGCTCACCAACGCATCGAGCAAGGGCGGCCTGGGTGCGGCTTCCGTACCGCTGTCGTCGAGCACCACCGCGTCCTCGACCACGACCTGCAGCGGCACCGTGCCGTCCGGCCGGACGAGGTGCTCCGGCGCGCTGTCGAGGTGTACCGATACCCGGACGGCGCCGAGCCGGTGGTCGAGGTAGGCGAACACCAGGACGCCGTCGACCACCAGGCAGGGAAGACCGCCGTGGATGTTCGGGTGGAACACGGCGCGGCGGTTGGCCCGTTCGCCGGCCGGCGCCGGGGAACGGGAAATCGAGCGGAACGACCCGGGTGCGACTACTCCTGCTGATGGTCGCGGCGTACAGCGAGTAGCCCTCGTCTGGGCGCTCGTCGCGCTCGGCCCTGTAGGAGAAGTCCACGGCCGCGCGGTCGTCGATGGGCGGTTCGTCGGGAACGCCTTCCTCGCCGATGAGGTTGTCCCAGGCCTGGCGCACATGTTGGGCAAGGCCGCCAAGAGCCGAGACCTCGTCAGTGAACAGCTCGACGCCGTCCTCGTGCCGGTCCCAGCGGCGCAGCACCCAGGCCTCCCCCGGCGGGGGCGGTGGAATGTGCACGACGGTCGGCCCCTTGGGGCCGCCGAAGTCGAACTGCTCCAGCCACGGTTCGACGACGCTCGCGCCGGGCCATTCGCCCTTGCGCTTCTTGTGAGGTGCCGCTCGGTTGACCGGGAAGGCTAGGGCTGCTCCAGTCCCAGGGCGGTGCGCAGCAGGTCGAGCAGGGCGGCGTGGTCGGCGGGCAGGACGGCCTCGCGCAGGGTGCGCCTGCGCAGGATGGGCACGTTCAGGCTGATCCCGAGCGGGAGGCCGGGCGTGTCCTGGTGAGAGACGAGCCGGTAGTGCCGGGCGGCGATCATCCATGCCTCGTACCGGTCGGCGGGCCGTCCGCTGCGGGCGGTGTGCCCCTCGTCCGGGGTCAGTTCGGGACACGCGCACGCCGGATCGGTGCAGGGGCGGCCCGCAGGATGGGATGCGAGCACCGGCTGGGAGCGGTAATGGGTGGCGGTCCCGTTGAGCATCGGGCAGTGGGCGGCGGCGTAGGGCTGGCATTCCGGGTGTAGCGCGGGTTCGGGGGAGTAGCCCTGCTGCTGGTCGGCGGGGCGGATGATGACGAAGAACCGTTCCTCAAGCGGCTGGGCGCAGATCTGGCACAGGTGCTGGAGGAAGGCGCGGCGGGTGCGGTCGGCGTCGAGGCTGCCGAATACGGCGTGCCCGTTGTGGACCAGGGAGGCGTACGGCACGATCAGTCCGCCGGCCAGCGGCCGGGCGAGGCAGCGCACAGGGATGGCGCTCATCGAGTCACGCTCCGTTCGGGGAAGTTGCTGGTGAGGACGGGACGGCGGGCCGAGGGGCAGCGCTCGGTGCGCTGCCCCTCGGCCTTCGGGGCGGTCTAGGAGTCGGCCGGGGTGTCGGTGAGCTCGTTGCAGGAGGCCGGGATCTTCGGGATGCGGTACCGCTTCTCGCCCTGAGAGACGGTGAAGCGGGTGTTCTGCGGGTCCCGGCGCAGTTGCTCGGTGGAGTTCTCGTCCAACACGAAGTCGAAGCGGCCACCCGTCCTGTTGGGCTGTCCGACGGTGCCGGTCAGATGGCGCAGACAGGCCGGGCGGATCGTGGTGTTGATCCGCCCGATGCGGCCCGGCGAGATGACCGGGCGGCTGGCGGCGTCGAGTTCGACCAGGCGAGCGGCGGCCGCCTCCTGGATGGCGACCAGGGCACCGACCTCGGACACGTCGCCGACGAAGGCGCGAATCTCAGCAAGGGTGGGCATGGGTGTATCCCCTCTTCTGCTTTCGCGGGTTGGGTCGGGCGTCTCGTGCGCCCGGGAAACCGGCGGCCGGACGGCGCGCCGGGGTGGGCGCCGGATGCGCGGCGCCCACCGGCAGACGTGGTCAGTCGAGCGGGTAGAGCACCAGGGCGGCGACGGCGTTGCCGGGGATCTGCGGGAACAACCTTCGCAGTTCGGGGTCCCGCGCGAGTTCGCTCTCCAGCGGGTAGACCTCGCCGGTCAGCCCGTAGACGGGCGCGTAGCGGCCGATGTTGTAGGTGCTGAACGGCGAGTAGAGGTTGCCCTCGGAGTCGCGGGACAGGACGACCAGGGTCTCGCCCGGAAGACGGGCCCAGTCGTTGCCGACCAGTCGCCGCAGGACGTCGAGGGTGAGCGGCTGGTCTCCTTCGATCGGCTGCGCGGTGTCAGCAGAGCCGGACTTGGGCATGACGTACTCCTTGCAGGCGTGGGCGGTGGTTGCGGGGGCCGGGCACCATCGGTGCCCGGCCGTCATCCGCGTGCAGCTCAGGCGTCGGCGTTGTCGCTCCGGTGCGGGGCGAGGGCCTGCTCCTCGACCTCTGACAGCCGGTAGGAGCCCTGGTCGTCGTGACCGAGCTTCTCCAGGAGCAGCAGGTAGGCGGCCTGCTGGGGGGTGAGGTCCTCCCACAGGAAGCGGACCTGCATCAGGGCGTCGTTCCAGCCCTTCGGGTCGCGCATGTCGCGCTCGAAGGCGTCGGCGACGTGCGCGAACAGCATGTGCGCCAGCCGGGCCTTGGCGAGGGTGACCAGCTCCGACAGGCGGACCCGCCCGAACGGCGTCTCGGGCAGCTTCACGCCCAGCAGGTTCGCGACGTCCTCGGCCTCCTGCCGACCGGCCACTTGCCGTAGAAGCGGGGCAGATCCAGAAGCACCGAGGCGGCGAACTGCCAAGCCTCTTTCGGCAGGGCCTTGCTGGAGCGCGTCAGCCGGGAGACGAACTCCTGCCGGGGACCAGCCGCTGCCTTCCAGGCTCGGTTGCACGCGGTGGTGCGGGCCCGCTCGGCGGCCTTGGCCTTGTCCTCGGCCGTCTTCTCCGGCTTCGGCTTCGGGCGCGCCTTGTGCCCGTAGGCTGCCGGGTCGGCGCAGTACCACACCGGCTGGTGGTCGTCATCGAGCCGGGCGCTGTGGCCGGGGCAGTTCTTGTGGTTGTCCTCGGTCAGCGGGTTGCCCCGCTGGGTGGTCAGGTCTGCGAGCGGGCGGGCGGTGTCCTTCTCCCCGTACGGCAGCCGTGCGGGGAGAAGGGGGATCTCTGCCCGCTTCAGTGCGGCGATGGCTTCCGTGCGGGCGGCTCGCTCGGTCTGCTCGGCCTTGAGCAGGGCGAGTTCCTGGTCCCAGTGGCCGCGCCCGCCGTCCTCGGCTGCCTGGTCCCGGGCCAGCGCCCGCGACAGACGGTTCTCCGCGTCCGGCACGTCGGCGACCTCGGCGAGCGTGGCCATCTGCTCAAGGTCCATGCCCCCGGCCGACGCGCGACGCAGGGTGGCGTCGTCGAGCTGCTGGGCGCGGCCGAGCCGCTTGCCCGTGCCGCGCTTGAGCCCCAGGGCGCGCGCGGCGGCCTTCTGCTCGACCTCGTCCATCCCGATCAGGGAGAGTTCGGCAGCCTTGAGGGTGTCCTTGGCCGACATGCCCTCGCGCTGGTGGTTCTCGATCAGCGACAGGAACCGCGTCCACGCGTCCCGGCCGACCAGGTCGGCACGGACGAACGCCTTGATCTGCCGCGTGGTGTGGCCTTCCGCCTCGGCGGTGGCGTTGGCGATCTGCGCGGCCTGGGTGCGCCGCCAGCCCTTGAACGCGCCGTAGGTGCCGTCCGGGCGGGGCCGGACGCTGACGGGGTCCTGGACACCGACTGCCTTGACGGAGTTGATCAGGTCGTCGTCGGGCTCGGTGTCGTGCTCGCGGGCATTGCAGTCGTCGCGGACGATGGTGTCCGGGTCGAGCAGGACGGCGATCAGGTCTGTTTCGGCGGTGTCGGCTGGGGCGGCCTCGGCCGTCTGGTCGGCGAGGGGCGTGGTGGCTGTGGCCATGTCTGGCCTCCTTGGGCTGGTTGACGGACCTTCAGTGATGTCGGAGGGAGTCACCCTTCTCGACGTGTTCCAAAATACCTGACTTGGGGGGTGGGGCAACTGAATTGTTCAGCCCTGCCTCAGCGTCAAATGGCAGGCCAGGGCATCTGGCGGCGTCGGGCCCGGTGCACGGAGCAGGCGTACACGGCACGTGATCCGCCCTTAAGGCGGGGGATGGCTGTCACCTGCTCGGTGCAGGGCACGCCGCAGTCGACGCACCTGCGGTCGTCACCAGCCACGGGGGCCGGCGCGGGCAGCAGGGGAGGGGAGGGGAGGTGAGGGGAGGGGCGGGGCATGGCAAAACCTCCTTGTCGCGGGATGGAGTACTCGGGAGCGTTCGGCCACCCGGCAGCGCTTCTCGGTGGCATCCTGCGGGCGCTTAGCTGTGATGTCGGCAAGGCGGGCAGTGCGGCTCGGCTGCCGCATCAGGGCCCGGGAGGGCGGTCGAAAGCCACCTGGATGCCGTCGGGTTGAACGGTGACGGTGCGGCCTGGGCCGCTCATCAGCAGCGCGTAGGCCTCCATGTCCCGGTCGTAGCGTTCGACCTCAGGCTTGGGTGCCTCGAAGCGGGCTCCGGGTCGGATCGACCCCCAGGGCTCCAGCAGCCGCGCCACTCGCACCGCGCCCACCCGTGGCCCGGGGTAGATGAAGAATCCGGCCGTCTGCGTGTAGTCGACGTCGGTGAGGCCGTACGGCATGTGCCCGGCCATGGCCAACTCGACCGCAAGAGAGCGCACGTGCTCCGACTCGATCAGGTCGGTCGACAGTCCCGGCAGGTCCAGCGACGGGGTTCCGGCGCGCTGGGCGGCTTCGTGTTCGGCGCTTGCGCTCTCGGCGACCTGCTGGGCCTACTCGGCGTCGTCGTAGGTGTGCACGGATGCCCCGGTGAACTGGTCCACCAGGTCCCAACCGGCGCGCCCGGGGGCTGGCGCGACGGTAAAGCGCGCGTCGGGCTGCTCGATCGGGGGGTCGGCGAAGAACACGTGAGCGCTGCCGTGCGGCTCCGTCGTCACGAGTCCGGCCCGGCGCAGGATGTCGGCGAGGAACGGGGCGACGGCGCGTGAGGCCCCGCTGGGTGTGTGCCACCTGGCGATGGGGCATCGGTCGGCCAGTCCGCGTGGATGGGGGACGGGCAGGTCGGTGACGGCCCACCGCTCGTCGGGGCGGTCGGGGAGGGCCGACAGGGCGGTCCGCGCGCGGTCGACGGTGGCGGGCAGTCGCGACATGGTGGCGGTCTGCTGGGGCAGGAGGCGTCGACGGATGTGGTCGGCGGCGTGCCGGGCGGTGGCCTTGTCCTGGGTTTCGCCTGGGCGCGGGCGCGGCTGGGCGGTCACCGTGATGGGCTCGACAGTCGGGTCATCCGTGGTGGCCTGCTCGGGCAGTACCGCGGTGATGGTGATCCGGGTCCGGGGGCGGTTGGGGGTGAGTTCGAGGGTGCGGCCGTCGGCGTAGGTGATCCGCACCCGGCCCGGGGTGCCGTCCTGCTCGGTGCGCTGGGCGCCGAGGTGCTCGGCGACGTGCGGGCGAAGGACTCCAGACCGGCGGGGGTGGACAGGTCCATCAGGGGCTCTCCTGCGGGGCGGTGCGCCTGCGGCGCGGGAGCTGGGCATCGGGGCGGTCGGCGTGGCGCTCGGCGTCGGCGCGGTGGTCGTCGGCGGTGTATCCGGCGTCGCACGAGGGGTGGCAGAGCTGCCCGGGCGGGGCTTGGCAGGTCTCGCACTGCTCGTCGAAGTCCTCGGGGCTGAACGGCGGCAGGCTCACGGGGTGTCCTTGATCTGCTCGGTCACCTTGCGGGCGGACAGGATCGGGGTGGTCGTCGCCAGTTCTGCGCAGCTGGCCTTGCAGATCTGCGCCGCATTCGATGTGGGGATCTGGAAGTTGGTGGCCGGGCTGATCTGCCACGTGCGGCCGTGCGGGTCGGTGACGGTGTAGGTGAGGTACTGCGGGGCGTCCTGGCGGCCGTTGTCGCTCCAGGTGAGGCCGGCGGCCGTGAGGGTGCGGCCCAGTTGGGCGCAGCGTTCCGGGGTGGCGTGGTCGAACAATGCCACGGGGGTGGCTCCTCCCTCGACTCAATGCGACAAGTTCCACAATACGTTATGTGTGGGATGGGGCAACTGAGTTTTCAGGGGCTGCCCCACCCATCCGGCGCCGGTGCTCCTAGGGGCGCATGAGCACGTTGCTCCTGGGCGGCAGGGCGGCAAGTGCCTGGTCGTCGCGGTAGTCGGACACCTTCACGTAGCCGCCCGGCAGCGTGTCCAGGCGCAGTTGGTCGGGCCCCCAGTTCTCGATCACGCCAGGGGAAGGTTCTCGATGTCGTCCGCTTCAACCTGGCTGGCCCAACCGGTCAGGTCATTGCCGAACAGCCGCCGCCACTCCAGCAGGATGGGGAACAGCTGCCCGACGTCGTCGACCAGGGCGACCGCGCGGGCTTCGCGCGGGCCGGGGCACTTGGCGAAAGTGGGAGCGTTGGAGCGGGTGCGCTCGCCCAAGGTCATCAACCAGCGCATGATCACACCTTCTCCTTGGTCCCGGGGTACGCCTGGGCTCCCCTGCGGCGGGTGCGGCCGCGCCGCTGCGGGGCGAGCAGAGATGCGACCTCGCCCCGGTACTTGTCTGCGCGGGCCCTCTCCTCGGCGGCGCTCTGGAGGCAGTAGGGGGCCTTCCACTCCAGTACGCAGATGTCGCGGGCCAGCGAGCGCTTGCAGTCGGCCAGCATCAACAGCAGTACGAGGTGCGGGTGGGCCGTGAACCATCGCGCGATGGTCCACCAGAAGGTGACGGCGGCCTTCAGTTCTCGGTGGGCGGCCTGTGACTCTGCCGCGCTGCGGACGGCTTCAGCGTCTGCGTTCGCTGCGGCCCAGTTGAGGAACCGCAGCAGTCCAGGTGTCTTGCACAGCCTGGACGCGTTCAGGATCGGGGGCAGGTCGTCGCGCTGGGCGACGGTGTCGGCGCACGCGCGCAGAACGGCGGTGAGCGTCGCGGCCGTCTTCGATGACGGCTTTCCCGGCGGCGGTCGACAACGGATAGACCGACACTTCGGGGCGGCCGCCGTAGTCGCTGGGGTAGCGGGTCAGGCTGCCGTGGTAGCCGCTGCGGCCGTGGGCGAATCTCGGTAGGTCGTCGTCGGGGGCGGTGGTCTCGTAGGCGTCGGCCAGGCCGAGACAGGCGCGGACGGCGGTGAACTGGTCCCAGTAGCGAGGATGCTGGGTGCCGGTGACGTGCACGCTGCCGCGCATCGCGCCGTGCAGCTCGAACACGACGGCGGCTGTGCGCCGGGGGCCGGCGGTGGCGTGCACGATGCCGGAGGGCATCTCGATCGTGAGGGCGTCGGTGGTGGGCATGGGCGTTTCCTCTCGCGGTAGGGCG
Organism: Streptomyces sp. NPDC046900; assembly: GCF_040644975.1. Classification (NCBI taxonomy): domain Bacteria; kingdom Bacillati; phylum Actinomycetota; class Actinomycetes; order Kitasatosporales; family Streptomycetaceae; genus Streptomyces; species Streptomyces sp. NPDC046900. The sequence goes on from NZ_JBEYXD010000036.1 coordinate 79,967, forward strand.
GACGGCAGTTGCGGGAAGTCGCGGTGCTGGCCGGGTCTGCCGTCCGCCCCGTGCCGTGGGGCGGACGGCGTCGCCTGGTTACTCCTGCGGCTGCTTGTGGCGGCGGAGGTTGCCCCGGTCGGTGAGGAAGGTCTCCTTGCCGCACGGGCACTTCGCCATGCGGCGGCCGTGCAGATGGGAGAACTTCGGGCCCGTCGCGCGGGCGTTGATGGTGCGGAGCGTGCCGGGGAAGGGCTCTTTGTTCGTGCAGTAGCCGTCCGGCGTGACGGCGGGCTTGTCACTCATGCGTGTTCTCCTCGGCGGGCTCGTCGGGGTGGTACAGGGCGGGCGCGGGGTAGACCAGAAGCCGCGGCCCGGCGACCTCGGGACAGGGAATGACCGCTTCCTGGAGCGCGCGGACCTCCATCGGATGCAGCCACCCGGCCCGCACGGTCCAGCCACATGCGCGGGCAAAGGGCTCGTCGGCGGTGGTGGCCACCAGGACGGCGTGACGCAGGGCGCTGTACTCCAGGGCGAACGTCAGTAGCGCAAGGAACCGCACGTACTCCTTGGCGCAGTGGGTCACACGCAGTGGCGCAGCTCCGACGGACAGGGACAGGTCGGCGGTGGCGGTCGTGTCGTTCGCGCGCTCGGCAACGATGCTGAGCTGGTGGCTGCCCTCGCCCAGGGCCAACAGCAGGGCGGCGAGGACGTTGGCGGCGCGGCCGACGGCGGATGCCGTGACGGCGTCACCGACGGTCCGGGTGACCTGGTGCTCAGGCATGGGCGGCCTGCCACGCCTTCGCGTTCCACTCGCGGGTCAGTGCGTCGGCGTAGGCGACCTCGCGAGCGGCCTCGGCGTCCAGAGCGGCCACCACCAGGACGCTGCCCCGGATCTCGTCGGCGCGGCGCTGGGCGGCTGCCGCCTGCTCCTGGCGCTCTATCTCGTCCTCCGGCACCCGCCGAACAAGATAGATCCGCTCGTCCCTGGCCAAGATCACGATGTGGCGGCGGAAGTCCTCGATCCGCGACGGGCGGGCCGGGCCGGTGGTGGTGTCGGCCAGCGTCGCGCGGGCCTTGGCGAGTAGCTTCGCCACTTCCTCGGTAGCCTTCACGCCCGTGTCCCGCAGGTGCTGGTTGCGGCCGTAGTAGACGCGGGCCCTGTCCCGGACCGGGGCGTCCTCAACCGGGGCGTAGATGCTGATCACTCGGCGGGCGTAGGCGTCGCGCTGGTCCCGCCCGGCCTGGGCGGCACGCGCGGTGTCGGTCACCTTGCCCTGCGTCCAGCCCAGCGCGGCCGCAGCGCACGACGTGCCGTAGTACGCGACATCTTCGGCGGTGCCGTCCTCGTTCCCGTCGGCGTCCAGCGGCATCAGCGCGACCGTGCGCTTGAGTCCGCGGCGGCCGCAGCAGCCGCACTTGTCGAAGTCGTCGACGATGCCCTTGATCTTCCACTTCGGGGTGCTCATGAATGGCCTTCCGTAGGGCGGTGGGTGGTGTGGCGAGCTGCTGGCCATTCGCAGGCGCAGCTCGGGCGAGGTCTCCTTGGCGCGCGGTCTGCTCCGCAGACGCGACGCGCTGCCGCTACGCGGCAGGGGCCGGCGGGGAGCGCTCCGCGCTCCTGATGGCGGGTGAGCGCTCCGCGCGCGGGGCCGCGTGCGGGCCACTGCTGGCCGGTGGGGGCCGGGCGGGCACCCGAGGGGGAGTTCTGGTGCCCGCCCGGCGGTCAGGGGGTCAGACCGTGGTGAGGGCGAATGCCCTTTCCATCAGGTCGTTCGCCGCTCCGCTGATGACCCGCTCGGCGCGGGAGGCGGCCTTGTCGGCGTCCGTCTTGCCCCGGGCCGGGGCGACGTGGTTGGCGTACTCGGTCAGGGCGTTGTATGCGGCCCACCGCGTGCCCCGGATACCGGCCTGGGTGTCGGCGTGCTCGAACAGGTTCGAGATCGCCCCCCAGCGCTGGCGCTGGTTGGTCTTCGTGCGGGCGTGGTCGCTGGCCTTGACCGGCCACAGTTCGTCGACCACCGTCTTCAGCTCGCTGAGCGTCATCTCGGCCTCGATCATGCGCCGAGCGGCCTTCTCGAACTCCTCGGCGTAGCGGAACGTTAGACCGAGGGCGGAACGGGCCTGCGCGATGCGGGCCTTGGCTCCGGCCGTGTGCCGGACCACGAACGAGGAACGGGCCCCCTGGATGGCCGCGCGCATGGTGTTCGCACACACCACCCGGACCGGCGTCACCACGATGCGGAACGCGCTGCCTCCGTCGTGGCTGTTGAACGCCGCGATATACAGGTCAACGCCGTCGTCCCGGCCGATCGTGAGGCTCTGCGGCATCTTCATCGTCAGGAACACCTGACGGCCGTCCTTGAGCGATCCACCCGTCTCGAAGTGCGCGCCGGACTCGTCGGCCAGCAGGTTGAGGAACTCGGCGTGCTCCTCGTTCTGCACGGGGTGGTAGTCGGTGCCGACCACTCCGAGCGTCTGCGTGCGGCCGGTCTTCGGGTGCGTCCGCGCGGTCGCGAAGTGCTGCGCGACCTCCACCGGCGTGGTGCCGTCGGCCGTGATCTCGGTCGCGGTCAGGGGCAGCAGACGCACGTTCCACCCGAACAGAGACGCGAGGCGCATGGCCTCCTCGGCGGTCATCGCGCCCTCGGTGACGGTGCCCAGCTTGTGCCACGCGCTCTCGTTGGCGGAGACGAACGCGGCGGTCCCATCGGTGAACTGCTCGATTTCGTGAGCCACTTGGGCTTCCCTTCGGTGATGAACTTTGGTGGTTCGGGAGGGGGCCACCCTCCCGAACTAGTTCCAAAATACCTGACTGTGAAGGTGGGGCAACCGAATAAATCTCCGGCGCGCCCCACCCCCGGGGCCGCGCCCTGACCTGCGGCTACGGCATCTGGAAGTGCTGCGGCAGGGCTGTAATGCTCTCCGCGTGCACTCCGGTGAGCGCGGTGCACAGCTTGCCCCGCGTGTAGTCACTGAGGCGGTACCTCACGGACTCCCGCCCCTGGGCGTCCAATTGGCGGCCGACCTGCGTCACCCAGTACCGCCCGTGGCAGCATTCCTGCGACCCGTGATAGCTGACCAGCTGCCCGATACAGGGGCCGTTCTCATCGTCCAGGGCGGCGGCCACGTTAGACAGCGCTGTCCCGAAAGTATGGGGGGGGCAACGGCACGTCAGCCAGTGCGGGCGCCGTGTGACCGGTCCGCACGCCCCAGACCCAACCCACCTCGAACAAGGCTCGGGCCAGCTGGCGCACGACATACGTGACACCGGTGTCGGCGGGGAGTTGCTTCAACGCGGCCTGAAAAGCGGCCTCCATCTGCTCTCGCTCGCCCTCGCTCGCCGGAACGGCGCGGCGGGTGGGCTCAATAATCGTCATACTCACAGTGACTGTTCCTCCGGTTGGTGTGGGTGCTGGGGCTGCCCCCGGGGACCGGACGTCCGGCCCCCGGGGAGAGGGCTACTTCAGTCCGCGTGTCCGCATGAATTCACTGATGCGGAAGGCGATAGCACGTACCGATAGGGAACCACCCCGGAAGGAACCGAGAATTCGGGGCCCGGTGTCGCTGTCGTGGATGACGTTGAACTCAAACCCCTCAGCAACCGGCAGAAGAATGCGAACGGGACCGGCCGTGGTGTCGAAACGAACCGACGTCGTATTGTCGTCTCGATTGTGCTCGATCACGGCATCCCGAAGCAATTCCGGACGCGGGAGGAAGTTCGCGATTCGACGGGCCTTGGCGGCCTGCGGAGTCTTGATCTCCTCCGCTCCGGAAGTGACCTTGCCTGCGCTGATGACGATTTCCACGTAAACGCCTTTCTGCCGACGAACGTTGGTGATGGGGGCGGGAGCCACCTCCCCCCTTGCAAGTTCCACAATACATCATAGGGATCTGTTGCACTACGCCACGCGCAAACTCCTGCACTATCTCCTGCGCTATTCCCTGACTTCGGCCAGCGGCCGGCCTCGCAACACCCCAGGTCAAAAGGCCTGTTACTCATGGTCGGGGAACTGACATCCCCTCTGCTGCCGCTGCTCCCTGCCCGAATGAGAGAAAGAGGTGGGGGCGGGCACGGGCGGCGCGGCGGCATCGGGGATCGGGGCCGGGCGTTCGGGTTGCGCGTCGGCGGGGGCCTCCGCGCTCGGACGCTGGCTCGCCTTGGTGGCCTGTGGGCGCGTGGGTGAGGCTGCGGCCAGAAGCCACCAGGGGAGCGGTGCGAGGCACACGTTTATCCGAACGAATTGGGCGCAATCCAGGCTGAATTGACGGAATTTTAATTTCCCTTGATTGGGAAGGAATTCGGAAATCGCGCGAATCCATGCTTCGGAAGTTAAGAGAAAGGCCATCAAAAGAATTTGATGGCCCGTCAGAATCTGGAAAAGCGCGCCCCCTTGTTGCGCTTTTACAGGAATTCGCGGAGCGAATTCCTGCGCTCGGATCGCGGAGCGATTCGAGCTGTCGTCACGGAGTGGCGACAAACCAATTCCCTTGCTCCGCAAGGGAATTGGCCCGCCGCGTAGCGGCGGCGCGTCGTGTCTGCGGAGCACCGCCATGCGCAGGGGCCGCTGGCGCCCCGGCCGCCGTACGCACGCGTACGCGATCTTCGGCAGCGTCGAGATCGACCTGAGCGAGGCCATTTTC